>NCET01000168.1 GCA_002280815.1 Flavobacteriales bacterium 32-34-25
TAATGGAGTAAGATTTACCGAATCATTTTTTAATCCTACCATAAAATTAGACACTCCATCTAATAACGACTCTACTGCTTTTACACCTAAACGGCTAGCTAAAACTCTATCAAAACAAGAAGGTGAACCACCACGTTGCATGTGTCCTAATACAGATACACGAACATCGTATTCAGGTAAATTACTCTCTACATAATCCTTTAATTCGAATACGTTTTTACCTATTTTATCTCCTTCGGCAATAACTACTATACTGGATGATTTTCCTGAAGCCTTACTCTTTTGAAGTGATTCTAAAAGTCTCTCTAATCCTAAATCTTCTTCAGGAATCAAAATTTCTTCTGCTCCTGCTCCAATTCCGGCATTCAAAGCAATATGTCCAGCATCTCTACCCATTACCTCTACAAAGAATAAACGGTTGTGAGAACTGGCTGTATCTCTAATTTTATCGATACAATCTACTACGGTATTTAAAGCAGTATCATATCCTAATGTATGACTTGTTCCATAAATATCATTATCAATAGTTCCAGGAATTCCCATTACAGGAAAATTATATTCGGAATTAAACATCAAAGCTCCTGTAAAGCTTCCATCTCCTCCAATAACTACTAAAGCTTCAATTCCTTCTTTAACTAAATTCTCATGAGCTTTTTTTCTACCTTCAGGAGTTCTAAATTCAGCTGAACGTGCCGATTTTAAAATTGTTCCTCCTTTATTGATAATATTATTTACGCTTCTAGGTCCCATTTCAATGAAGTCTCCTTCAATCATTCCTTGGTACCCTCTGTAAATTCCAACACATTCTATATTATGATAAGCACATGTACGAACAACTGAACGTATTGCAGCATTCATTCCCGGGGAATCTCCACCAGAGGTCAGAACACCTATTTTTTTTATTAGTTTTTGCATTGTTTTTAGTTTTGAAACGTAAAATTAAGAAACATTAATCACTTTAAAGGGGTATGCCTAGTTATTTTAACTAATCGCCTTAAATTCAAACGTTTTCGTTAATAAGTTTCACAAAAAACAAAAAAACACAGTTTTTTTTTGACAGAAATCGATTTTTAAAGAATTTAACTAAGAATAACCTATTATTAATGTTCGTTTAACCCTTTTTATAAAAACAGATTGTTTATAAAATACTTTCTTTAAAAAAAACAAACAGTAAAGCTCATAGTATCAATCCTCTTCAGTTTCTACTGCTTCCGAATTATTCTTGGATTCCTTCTTTTTAGGAGTCTTTTCTTTATTGAAATTAATATATTCTGGAGTTACATTCGAATCATCAAAATACTCATTGGTATTATTTGTTTTTCGAATAGTATACTTTTTAAATATTTTATTAACCAATTCTCTAAAAGTATCAAAATCAACTTCGTAAGTTAATCCCAATCCTTGTGTATAGCCAATTCCTTGTCCAATGTAATTAATATCGTTTTCTCTATTAAACAACCTTAAATTCATTGTTCCATCCTGATTTACACGATATTGTACTTCCAAATCGCCCACAACTGCCGACTCGTTAATCCCTCCAAAAGGAACCCCGACTTTTCCATTTATCGAAATTCGTTCATTGATTTTTGACGAAATTGTTGCTACTACTCTACCATCGGTTTCTTTTCCAATTCTTCTATCGGGAGAAACATAATTCAGTCCGACTTTAATTTTATCACTATCTGTTTTTAAAATATCACCTAACAAACTAGAGGCAGTTTCGAATAAACTTCCTGAAAAATCAGATTGATTCACTCCTTCTGGACTTAAAAAACCACCCGAAGAAAGCAAATACAAGGCTTGTGTTTGTCTCACATCCTTATCATATAATTTATACTGAATCTCCGATTTTAAAACATTACTCACTGTTGGAAATTCAATATTAAAATCAGGTTCTGGACTGGCTAAATCTCCTTGAATACCAATAATTACATTTACAGGCACTTTTCTGTTAAACGAAGAATTATCCAATAAAACAGCAGGATTAGCAATGGTTTTATAAACTGCTTGTAAATTCAACTGAGCTCGCATAGGATTTCCTTCCCAGGTAATTGAACCACCTTTTTTTACATCAAACTTCTTATCAATTAATCCGCCGTATTTAAAATTATAAGTTCCTTCATAAGCCTGGAAATCGCCCCACATTTGGAACTTACCCAGTGTATTAATTTTAAACAACAACGATCCATATCCTCTTCCTCGCATTCCATGACCTGAATTACGATCTAAAATTACTTCAACCTCGGCATCAGGAGTAATATCTAAATCAAATTCTAATTCGAGTCCATTGTATTTTTTTGTATTTCCCACAATCCCCATTTGGTTATTGTACTTTTCTTTAGGAGTTAAGAAATGAATAAACGAATTTTCGCCTACACTCTCAGCATAATTAATTGGAATTTTAACATCGGTACCTTTTTCAGATTTTGCTACCATTTTAATAAACAAAGCATTTACTGGGCCTTTTATAGAAGCATTTCCATTAATAAATGCTGTTCCATAATAAGCCGCATCCTCAGCATCTTTGGTATCTAAAGCCACTAATCTTTTGGAATTGATATCAAAATCCAGTTTCCAATCGGCAAAATTATTATGTTCTACACTTCCGCTTAAAATACCCTTAGTGTTATATTTAGAATCGGTAATAGTGTTGTTTCTAAACAAAAAAGTTTCATCGACCAAATCTACTATTGAACGATCGCTCAACTGATAATCTACATTTAAATAAGGTATAGTAATCCCTGCTTTGTCTACAAACAATCGACCGCTTATTTTGGGTTTATTAACATCGCCAGTTACAATAGAATTCCCCGTAACCTGACCTCTAATATTAGACAAAACATTCCCTCCTAGCGGACTCAAAAGCCCCAAATTAAACTTGTCTAATTTTACTTTTAAATCTAAAATGGTCTTCTTGTTTACAATTTCAAAATTTCCATTAGCCGTAAATGATTCTACATTTTCATTTTCTAAAAACGAATTAATTGTAAATTTCTCAAGGTTTTCATCGCCTTCGATATTGAATTTTAAAACACCTAAATCAGTTTTATTAATATTCAAATTATCAACTTCCAAAGATGCTGTAGGCTTAAACACCTGATTATTTTGTTTAAAATGAACCGATCCATTCAAATTTCCGTTAAATACAAACTTGCTACTTAAAGGCGTTATCTTATACAAATCGACATTGTTAAAACTGAGTTCTAAGTCCTTTTTCAGCTTTTCATTTATTGTCCCTCTCAGTGAAACCGACTGCTCTTTATGAGACAATATAATATCATCAAAATTGAAATTCTTGAGTGATTTATCAAAAACAATCTTATTATCCGGAGTATCTTTTTCATTCAAATACCAAAAATTCTCTTTGAATTTCATTTCCGATTTACTGATACCTACCACATTGTTATTATCCTCATCAATGGTATGATACAAGTTCAAAGTAAAAAAATCTTCCCCTTTTTCGCCACCTTTAAACTCGGAACGAAACAACAAAGTATCCTTAGTAGTAATATTAATCAAACTAAAATCACGCACTTTATAATAAGGCGTTTTAATGCTATCTAATTCCACATAAGCATTATACAACGGATTTTTGTTATCAATGGCAACTCTAATATTATCAAAGCTATTTTTAGCATATTTAATTTTAGGCGAATTAAAATTCATCTTGAATTCCTGACTGTCAGCCTTGATGTTTCCTCTCAAAACCGTATTAGTAGCTAATTCAATTTCAGGATATAAAATTTCAACAATCTTACTGTAAATGGTAAAATTAAATTTTAAAAACTGTCCTCTGTTTACCTTTTCTGGCTTAAAATTAGTGTACAAACTTCCCAAAGAATTCCTTGTCAATTTTCCCAACTGACTAAACTGAAAACGTCCTACCACTTTTCCATCAACAATATCAGGCGAATTAATTGTTAGCGTACGAATTCCATCAGCATCAAAAGTGGAATTAACATTAAAGTCATCAAAAACATAAGTGTCTTTTATATTTTGATAAGAAGTCTCTTTGATATAAACATTTCCCTGTAAATTCTCAATGGTATTTCCTGTAAGTTGCACCGAAACATCTCCCTTAAAAACAGAGATACTATCTTTTACAAATTTTAATTTACTCAAGTTAGCATGATCTACATTCATGTGAAAATCATACTTATTTTCTTTTGCACTTAAATCAACTAATCCGTCAAACTTCATCGCTAAATTAGGGTCAGCAACAGAAATTTGTCCTTTATAATACGGCAATTTAAAATTCCCGTTTACCTTTATCGTATTGTAAGTATAGCTTTTATAATCTATTTTATCGATTATCCCTTTTATTTGAGTGTTCAAAAATTTCTCTGTAAATCCTTTTCCATCTACATCAATATCCATAGTCACTTTCCCAAAATCTTCTCGATTTAAAAATGTTCCCACATCAAAATTTTCAAAAACAACATTTCCATTATAAGCTGCTTTATCAATAAAATCAATATTAGTCATTGAAAAAACCGATTGCACTCTTCCAATTTCTGAATTCAAATTTAAAGCTGCATCAATAGCGGTTTTGCTAAGTTGAGTAGTTCCTTCTATCGAAAAATTACCCAGCGTTTTTAATTCTACAGGTAACTTTTTACCCAATAGATTTGGAAGCAAGATTACCAAATTATCATAATTCGAATCAACTCTGGAAAAATTACCATCCATGTAGAAAGCCTGATCTTTTTTCCCGAAAATATTTTTGAAATTAATATCGCCTTCAATTCGTGATTTTCTAGAATCTACTAAACGCAAATCATTTACATACAAATCATTTAAAGGCCCACTTATATTGGCTCTATTGATGTAAAAAAACTGATTAGGCGCTAACTCATTATAAAAATATCGAATATCATTTGTAGCTATCGAAGCCGAATGAATCTTAACATCAAATTTAACCTTATCATTAAAACGAATAAAATCTTGAATTTTATAAGTCAGCTTTACTTCCGCTTTAATTTTAGATTCGGGAGTTTCTAGTTCTAGTTTTTCTAGTTGTATTTTTTTCTTGGTATAACTAAAAACAGTACTTAATTTTTCGACAAATAAACCTCGATAATCTAAAAAAGACAATTTATTAATTGTGGTATTAACATCAGGTCCGTAGAGTTTAAAATCGGTCAATTCGATATTGATATTTTTAAAATCAACATCTTTTGGATTAGACTTGTTTTCATCAAACAATCTAAAACGTCCGTTATTAATATAAGCTTTGTCTGATTTTAAAAGAAAATGTTTTCCTGTAGGCGGTTTTCCTGAATCGAAAGCAGCAATAAAAACATCCATATTGGTCTTTTTCTCGTTCTTGTAGGTTTTCATGTCAAAAACCACTCCGTCCAGACCAATTTTATTAAACAACAAATCGCCTTCTAACAGCGAATTGACATCAAAAATACTGGTATTTACAATTTTAGAATAAATCAAAGTATCCTTATGATGGTCTAAAATCAATACGTTTTGAATTTTAACACCTCCAAAAACCGAAACCTTAACTTTATCAATAGTAATATTTGTACCAAAATCACTATTCACACGATTCATTAAGTACTTCCCTATTTTAGTTTGAACTGTTGGTAATGTTAAAGCGATACCAAGCATCAACAAGAAGACGATGAGCCCAAGAATTATACCCGAAGTTATTTTAACCGCTTTTTTGATATGCTTTGCTATTTATTTATGAAATATTATTTTGCCTAAGGAAAGAGCGAAACCTTTAATAAAAATTCTTTAATTTTGGCTGCGCCGTAAAATTAAAAAAAATAAAATCGGTTTCTATAGTTAATTCAAAATTTGTGCCTTTTTATGCTAAATCCCGAGGTTTTTATTCTTGCTATCGAAAGTTCCTGCGACGACACAGCTGCCGCCGTTTTATGTAACGACAAAGTGCTATCAAATGTTGTAGCGAATCAGCTTATTCATACACAATATGGCGGAGTGGTTCCTGAATTAGCTTCAAGAGCACATCAGCAAAATATTGTTGATGCTGCTTTGAAAAAAGCCAATATCAAAAAAGAACAACTTTCGGCCATTGCATTTACACAAGGTCCAGGCTTAATGGGGTCTTTGCTGGTGGGAAGTTCTTTTGCAAAATCGATGGCACTGGCTTTAGGAATTCCGCTTATTGCGGTCAACCACATGCACGCACATATTTTGGCACATTTTATAGACGAAGAAGGTTTCGAAAAACCCGAATTTCCGTTTTTAGCCTTAACCATCAGTGGCGGACACACGCAAATTGTAAAAGTCAATCATTTTTTTGATATGGAAATTATTGGCGAAACTACCGATGATGCCGTGGGAGAAGCATTTGATAAAAGTGCTAAAATTCTCGGTCTTCCTTATCCCGGCGGTCCTTTGGTTGATAAATATGCCCAATTGGGAAATCCAAAAGCTTTTGCTTTTACTAAACCCAAAGTTCCCGGATTGGATTTTAGTTTTTCAGGTTTAAAAACGGCAATCTTATATTTCATTCAAAAAGAAAAACAAAAGAATCCGAATTTCATCGACGAGAACATCAACGATATTTGCGCTTCTATACAGCATACCATCATTCAAATTTTGATGGACAAATTAAAACTAGCTGTCAAAGAAACCGGAATTAATCAAATAGCCATTGGCGGCGGAGTTTCGGCAAACTCAGGAATTAGACAAACCTTAAAAGACGCCGAACAAAAATACGGTTGGAAAACCTTTGTTCCAAAATTTGAATACACAACCGATAATGCTGCAATGATTGGAATTGTAGGTTATCAAAAATTCTTATCTCAAAATTTCGAAAATGCTTCAGTTGTTTCTAAAGCGCGAATTCAATTCTAAACTATGCAATTATTTTACAATCCAAATATTGACGAACAAACTGAAAACTTTTTCTTTGACAAAGAAGAAAGCAAACACATTATCAAAGTCTTACGAAAAAGAGACGGCGATATTTTATTTGTAACCAATGGATTGGGTTTTTTATTCGAATGCGAAATTACCTTAGCTTCTGACAACAAATGCACAGTAAAAATTAATTCATTCGAAAAGAAAGCAACACCAAAATTTAATTTGCATCTGGCTGTTGCTCCCACAAAAATGAACGACCGCTACGAATGGTTTCTAGAAAAAGCTACCGAAATTGGCATTCAGGAAATTACGCCTATCATTTGTGATCGTTCCGAAAGAAAAGTAATCAACAAAGAACGTTTTGATAAAATCATCTTATCGGCATTGAAACAATCGAATGAAGTGTATCTTCCTAAACTAAACGAAGCGGTTACTTTTAAAGAATTTGTAAACCAAAAAAACAACGGTACTTTATTAATAGCCCATTGCGAAGAAACCGATAAAAAAACATTAAAATCAGTCTTAAAAGCTAACGAAGATATTACTTTGCTTATAGGTCCTGAAGGTGATTTTTCGGTTAAAGAAATTGCGTTGGCTTTAGAAAATAATTTTATTCCAGTTTCTTTAGGCAACACCAGATTAAGAACCGAAACAGCAGCTATTGTTGCCTGTCATAGTGTGGTGTTTTTTAACGAATAAGTCATTGCGAGCGATAGCGTGGCAATCACACTAACACAAGTAAACTACTGATTATAAAATTGATATAATATGAATTGAATCAAAAAATGTAGTGAGATTGCTTCGTTCCTCGCAATGACTAAAAACTTGGTACTAAGGACTAATCACTAAAGACTAAAAAATGAAAAGAATATATCTTGTTTTATTACTGATTTCTTTCACTTCTTTTTCCCAAGAAATTGCCTTGGTAAAATACAGCGGTGGTGGCGATTGGTATGCTAATCCTACTGCACTACCAAATTTGATTCGTTTTTGCAACAGCAATATCAATACCACTATCAATCTAAAACCAGCAACGGTAGAACCAAGTAGTCCTGATTTATTTTCTTATCCTTTTATTCACATGACTGGACATGGAAATGTAGTTTTTAGTGAATCGGATGTGGTTAATCTTCAAAAATATTTAAAAGC
>NCET01000169.1 GCA_002280815.1 Flavobacteriales bacterium 32-34-25
TGTTTGCCATTACAAAAGATGGAAAAACAAACAGTATTGCAATCCGTCAATCAATCAATTCCGTCAACATCCTTTGGATCATATCGAAGGATTGGAATCTACAATTAAAAATATTGTAACAGTAAGTAAGGTTGATCCTTCTTTGATAAAAAGTATCTGTATTGATACAACAGGTTCTTCGCCTGTACCAGTTACTGAAGATGGAACTCCGCTAGCTTTAACAGCAGAATTTGCTGAAAACCCAAATGCGATGATGGTTTTGTGGAAAGACCACACTGCTATCAACGAAGCCAATGAAATTAACGAACTTGCCGCTAGCTGGGGAGGAGAAGATTTTACAAAATACGAAGGAGGAATTTATTCTTCGGAGTGGTTTTGGGCTAAAATTTTACACATCGCTCGTGAGGACGAAGCCGTTAGAAATGCAGCTTACACCTGGTTAGAGCATTGCGATTTAATGACTTATCTGTTAATTGACAATAAAGATTTAAAAACATTCAAAAGAAGCCGTTGTGCAGCAGGTCATAAAGCAATGTGGCACGAAGACTGGAATGGTTTACCACCAGAGGAATTTTTAGGTAAATTACACCCGTATTTAGCTCAGCTGAGAGGGAAATTATATGATGAAACCTATACTTCAGATATTGTTGCCGGAACTTTAAATCAGGAATGGGCAACAAGATTAGGTTTGACTACCGATACTATTATTGCTGTTGGAACTTTTGATGCACATTCAGGAGCTGTTGGTGCTAAAATTGATGAGTACGCTTTAGTTCGCGTAATGGGAACTTCAACTTGTGATATTATTGTTTCTGCTAAAGAAAACGTAGGAAGCAAAACCGTTAAAGGTATTTGCGGACAAGTAGATGGTTCAGTTATTCCTGGTTACATCGGTCTTGAAGCGGGACAATCTGCTTTTGGAGATGTTTTGGCTTGGTTTAAAGATACGCTTTCTTGGCCATTGGATAATTTGGTTTACAATTCAGCTATTTTATCTGAAGAGCAAAAAGCACAGTTAAAAGAAGAAGTAGAATCTAATTTCATCAAAACTTTAACGGAGCAAGCAGAAGCTATTCCGTTGTCAGAAAGTATTCCAACTGCCCTTGACTGGGTAAATGGTCGCAGAACTCCGGATGCTAATCAAGGATTGAAAAGTGCGATGACTAATCTATCTTTAGGTACAAAAGCACCACATATTTTCAAAGCTTTAATCAACTCTATCTGTTTTGGTTCTAAGAAAATTGTAGACCGTTTTGAAGAAGAAGGAGTTCGTATTGATAGTGTAATCGGAATTGGTGGTGTAGCGAGAAAATCACCATTTATCATGCAGACTTTGGCAAATGTATTGAATAAGCCAATTAAAGTTTGTGCTTCTGATCAGGCACCGGCTTTAGGAGCTGCTATTTATGCTGCTGTAGCTGCCGGAATTTATCCAAACGTTATTGAAGCGGCTAAGAAAATGGGAAGTGACTTTGAAAGCGAATATTTCCCACAAGCAGATAAAATTGAGAAATATCAGGAATTGATGGATTCATATTCTGAATTGAGTCAATTTGTAGAATCTATAACAAAATAATTAAGTAGTATGTCAAAATACCAAGCGTTAAAACAAGAGTGTTACGAGGCTAATATGCAACTAAATGATTTAAAATTAGTGGTGTATACCTTTGGAAATGTAAGTGCTGTAGACAGAGAAAACGGCGTTTTTGCTATTAAACCAAGTGGAGTTCCTTATGAGGAATTAAAAGCAGATGATATCGTAATTGTTGATTTTGATAACAATATTATCGAAGGAGACAAACGTCCTTCTTCGGATACAAAAACACATGCTTATTTGTACAAACACTGGCCAAATATTGGAGGAATTGCACATACTCACGCAACTTACTCTGTGGCATGGTCTCAGGCACAAAGAGATATCCCTATTTTTGGAACTACGCATGCGGATCACTTAACTGCTGATATTCCTTGTGCTGCGCCAATGGCAGATAATCTTATTGAAGGAAACTATGAACATAACACGGGAATCCAGATTTTAGACTGTTTCAAAGAAAAAAATCTTTCTTATGAAGAAGTAGAAATGGTTTTGTTAGGAAATCATGGTCCGTTTGCATGGGGAAAAAATGCAGCTAAAGCAGTTTATAACTCTAAAGTATTAGAGGTTTGTGCTGAAATGGCTTATTTGACTTTGCAAATTAATCCGGCTGCTCCAAGATTGAAAGATTCTTTGATTAAAAAACATTACGAACGCAAACACGGAAAAGATTCGTATTACGGACAGTAAATTTTAGATTTTAGAATTTAGATTGCAGATTTTGTAGCAATCAAATTACACAAAAAACGATTAAATAATTAAACAAAATAAAAATGATAGATATTTCTAAAAAAGAAATTTGGTTCGTAGTAGGAAGCCAAAACTTATATGGTGAAGAAACTTTAAAGCAGGTTGCAGTGCATTCTCAGGAAATTGCAAAAGGAATTGATGCATCTTCTTCTGTTCCTGTAAAAGTGATTTACAAATCAGTAGCAAAATCACCTAGTGAAATCACTGATATTTGTTTGGAAGCTAATACAAACAAAAACTGTATTGGTATCATCGCTTGGATGCACACTTTTTCGCCAGCTAAAATGTGGATTAACGGTTTAAGCATTCTTAAAAAACCATTATGTCACTTACATACACAATACAATGCTGAAATTCCATGGGCTTCTATCGATATGGATTTCATGAACTTGAATCAATCAGCTCACGGAGACAGAGAGTTTGGTTACATTATGTCCAGAATGCGTAAAAAACGTAAAGTGGTTGTTGGACACTGGGAAGATAAAAGAGTACAAACTAAATTAGGAAACTGGTCTAGAGTAGCTTTAGGTTGGGACGAAATGCAAAACTTAAAAGTTGCGCGTTTTGGAGACAACATGCGTGAAGTGGCTGTTACTTGTGGAGATAAAGTAGAGGCTCAAATTCGTTTCGGAATGTCTGTAAACGGATACGACTCATCTGACATCGTTAACAAAATGAAATTAGTTACTGATGCTCAAGTTGATGCTTTAGTAGTGGTTTATGAAGAATCATACAATTTAGCTCCAAAATTACAAAAAGGTGGAGAGCAAAGACAATCATTATTAGACGCTGCTAAAATCGAATTAGGTTTAAGAGCTTTCTTAGAAGAAGGTGGTTTTGGTGCTTTCACAGATACTTTTGAAAACTTAGGAGAATTAAAACAATTACCAGGTATTGCAACTCAGCGTTTAATGGCGGATGGTTACGGTTTTGGTGGAGAAGGTGACTGGAAAACAGCGGCTATGGTTCGTGTTATGAAAGTAATGAACATAGGTCTTGAAGGAGGAACTTCTTTCATGGAAGATTATACGTATCACTTTACACCTGAGAAGTCTTATGTATTAGGTTCTCATATGTTGGAAATCTGTCCTTCTATTACTGATGGAAAACCTTCTTGCGAAATTCACCCATTAGGAATTGGTGGAAAAGAAGATCCGGTTCGTTTAGTGTTCAATTCACCTGCAGGTGATGCAATCAACGTTTCGTTGGTAGATATGGGAACTCGTTTCCGTTTAATTGTAAACGAAGTAACTGCTGTAAAGCCTATGGCTGATTTACCAAAATTACCTGTTGCACGTGTGCTTTGGGATTGTAAACCTAACTTAGATATCGCTGCTACTGCTTGGATTCTTGCAGGTGGTGCGCACCATACAGTGTATAGTCAAGCGGTAACAACTGAGTTTATGGAAGATTTCGCTGATATCGCTGGAATCGAATTAGTAGTTATTGACAACGATACTAGAATTCGTAATTTCAAAGATACTTTGAATGCTAATGAAGCATACTACCATTTATTCCAAACAGGATTGTAATCTTTTTTAAATAATAAATTTACCAAGTCATAAAGTCAGAAGTTAATGTTACTTTTGGCTTTATGATTTTTCTATTAACCAATAAAAATAAAAAATTATGAATTTATTAAGAAGTTGTGTTCTTGGATTGGCTGTTATTACTACAGCAGGACTTTCTGTTCAGTGTAAAGGGGAAAAGAAAGAAAACCAGGAACAAAATGTTGCTCAAAAAGACAGTGTTACTATTGAGAAATCAGAATATGGAACTACTGCTAAAGGAGAAAAGATTGACAGCTATAAGTTGAAAAATCAAAAAGGAATGGAAGTAGATATTATGACTTATGGAGGAATTATTACTTCTTTAAAAGTGCCTAATAAAGCAGGAGTTTCTGAAGAAGTGGTGATAGGTTTTAATAATTTCGAACAATATACTAAAGACAATCCTTATTTTGGAGCTTTAATCGGCCGTTATGGAAATCGTATTGCTAAAGGTAAATTTACTTTGGATGGTAAAGAATATCAATTGGCAACTAATAATGGTAAAAATGCTTTACACGGAGGACCTGAAGGATTTCATAGAAGAATATGGACTGTTGAAGAAGCTAAAGGTGGTGATGCTGCAACTTTAAAATTGAAGTACATCAGTAAAGATTTGGAAGAAGGTTATCCTGGAAATTTAACGGTTTTTGTTACTTATACTTTGAATAAAGACAATTCTTTGGATGTGCTTTACGAGGCTACAACTGATAAGAAAACAGTGGTGAATTTAACACAGCATTCTTATTTCAATTTATCTGGAGATTTTACTAAGACAATCTTAAATAATGAAATTACTATTGATGCCGATAAATTAGTACCTGTAGATGCTGACCTTATTCCAACAGGTAAATTAGACGATGTAACTAATACTCCTTTTGATTTTAGAAAACCAAAAGCTATTGGTAAAGATATCGAAGTAACAAATGACCAATTGAAAAAAGGATTGGGTTATGATCACTGTTGGGTGTTGAACAATCAAGACAAAGGATTCCGTTTCGCGGCTTCTGCTTATGAGCCAACTAGTGGAAGGTTGTTAGAAGTATATACTGATGAGCCGGGAATCCAATTGTACACAGGAAACTTCCTTGATGGAACTTTGCCAACTAGAGACGGTAAAACTTACGCACACAGAACAGGACTTTGTTTAGAGACACAACATTATCCGGATTCTCCTAATCAAAAAGATTTCCCAACTACGGTTTTGAACCCGGGAGAAAACTATAAAACAAAAACTTCTTTCAAGTTTTCTACTAAGTAATATTAGGAAACAGAATTTGTTTTAATCAATTGAACCCATCTCGTTCCAAACGGGATGGGTTTTTTTGTGCTTTTGAATAAAGTTGATTTTACACATATATATAAGAGTGATTTTTTGGAGCTTTTTCCCGTTATCCGCTATATCTCTTGTGTCCGCTGTCGCTACCACAAGAGGATGCCGCTACTATCGGGGCTAGTGAATCGTACTTGAGATGGCTATGTGTTGTATATAATAGTATAGTTTGTTAGAAAAACCTTTGTGGGCTTTGTGTCTTCTTAGTGTTCTTTGTGTTTAAAACCGCATCAATACAGTTTAAAATCCTACAAAACGTAAAAACCATAAAAAATAAGAATCAGGTTTTCAGTATGTTAAAAAATAGTTTTAAAATAGTTTCGAAAAGCTATTGTTAAAACGGATAAAGGTTCTACTTTTGCACCCGCAACAACGCAGACGTTCTTTTAAACACTGACAAACATTAAATCAAAACGAAGAATTATTTCTTTAAAAAAAAGGTTTGAAAAAGTTTGTGAGATTTAAAAACAGATGTTACATTTGCACCCCGCAAAAGCGACAAGTTATTTGAAAAGCTGGTAAGAGAATTAGAGAAAAACGGAGAAAAAAATTCTTCAAAAAAACTTTAAATTTTTCTTGCGAGAAAGAAAAGAAGTTGTACTTTTGCACCCGCTTCGAGAGACACGCACTGCGAGTTGAACGAAGAGAAAAACAAGAAGAACACGTTCCTAGACATATTGAATTGACAGCCGTCTCAATCGAAAGATAGAGACAAAAGAATAAGAGTAATAGAATCGAGAGATTAGAATAAA
>NCET01000535.1 GCA_002280815.1 Flavobacteriales bacterium 32-34-25
TTCAGAAGACTCGTCAACTTTTGCTATTCCAAAATTGCGTTGTTTGGTTAGTCCTCGATTTTCAGCTGTGACTGCAAAATATTTTAAATTTAGAAATGAATTTTGGTTTAAAAGTGTTGCTGTTTCTTGGTTTAAAGAACCATCAATGATTAGGATTTCATTGGGATATAACGATTGCTTTTGAACTGATTGCAACAACTGCAATAAGGGTTCTGGGCGCATATAAGTACAAATGATTAACGAAAACTTCATTTAATTGTTGTTTTAAAAAGGGTATGAATTTTCAAAAAATAGGCTTCTCTTTCCAGATGAGTCTTCCATAATTTCCGATTGTTTACTTGCATTAATTCAAAATCTTCTGGACTTATGTTCTTATGAAAATCAATCAGTGTTTTTTCTATATGCTGTTCTTGGGCAATAATACAATGTTTTTCCCAATTGATACTATCGCTTAGAGGCAATCTAAAATCAGTATCAATCACAAAAGGAATGCGCCCCATAGCTAGTGTTTCATAAAATCGAACCGAAAAATTCCCAGCTCCTCGCATACAAAAGGTATAAGGATTGTGTTCTATATTCTCAAAAAACTCAGCTGTAGTTTTGTTTTTCTGTTCCTCGGTTTTAACTCCTGCTCTGTATTTTGCCCTAAAAATAAATTTAGATTCAATATTTGTATTTTTTGCTAACAAGGCTAGATATTGGAAACGCTTGCTTGTTGAAGGATAAAAAGCTTGGTAATCTGTACTTATTGTTTTTGTCCATCGTTTGAAATTATAATTTAAAAACAATACAAACTCTTTTATTGTTTTACTCCAGGCATTAGAGGCATGACCTACAAAACCTAATTGTGGTAGTTGCGATTTAGCCAGAGTTCTAAATTCTTTTGACAAAAAAACATAAGGATCATTAATAAATGAAGGCAAAATGAAGGTATTTGAATTTAATTTAGAATCAAATCCGCCCAATCTAAACGTATAGACATTAGCATCTAAACTTTGACCATAATCACCTCCTGAATACAACCATACTTTTTTATTTAAATCTAATGCCCTATTTATAAAATCATTCAACTTTTGCTGACTTTTACCGGGATCAAAATGAGCAATATCAATAGGAACAACCACAATATCACAATGAGCAATTTCTGAAACGATTTGGTACTTTTCTAGCAAATTGCTGTTAAGCACATAGCATAAATCAAACAGCAATGGAAAAATAATCTTTCTGTTTTCTGGGGTGAGATAGTTTTGATCTGTGTATAGTTTTAGCATGAAATCAAAATATCTTTTTTAACAAAAATGGTGTTAAACTTTT
>NCET01000536.1 GCA_002280815.1 Flavobacteriales bacterium 32-34-25
TGTTTTAGCTTTTAGGATATTCGAAATAGATCCGTCAGAATCGGTTGGGTTTAAAAGAATGGCATCATAACCTGAAGAGATGAGGTTTTCAAAATTATCCGATTCGATAGCAGGGTTGTTTTGCGAATCGAATATTTTGGCTTCATAGCCTAATTTTTCGGCGTTTTCAGCAGCTGATTCCGCCAGCATTACAAACCAGGGATTGTTCAGTGTAGAAACCACAACTGCAATTTTAGGCTTTTCAGACTTCTCTTTCGAGGAACATCCAAAAACTAAAACCAATGTTAGCAGCACTAAGGAAAGGTGTTTTATCTTCATAGGTTGGTTGTATTTAAAGCAGTATTTTTTAATCCTTCGGCTGAAATTCCATAATGATTAAAAATTTCGATTTGTGAACCCGAAACGGTGTGATCATCAGGTAATCCAACGATTTTGAATTTATTAGTACATCCGTTTTGGAATAATAAAGAAGCCACAGCTTCGCCTAATCCTCCATTTATCGAATGTTCTTCAACCGTAATAACTGGTTTTCCATTTGAGGCTGAAGCCAATAATAATTCGGTATCTAAAGGTTTAATGGTGTGTAAACTGATTATTTTACAAGAAATATTGTGTTCTTTTTCCAATAATTTAGCCGCTTCAACACAGGGTAGTACCGCTTCACCAGTGGCAATAAATGTTAAATCATTTCCTTCCTGAATAACACGTCCTTTACCGATTTTAAAATCTGTTGCATCCGAATTCAAGTTGGCAGGCATAGCTTTTTTACCAAAACGCAAATAAATGGGACTTTGCATTTCGGCTGCTTGTTTGATGGCTTCGGCCGTTTCAAAATTATCGGCAGGCGCCACAATAGTAATATTATTGATGGCTCTCAGTACCGCATAATCGTGCAAACTGTGGTGTGTGGTTCCTAAAGCACCATAACTTACCCCGGCACTAATACCAATTAGCTTTACAGCGTTATCTGAATAAGCCACGTCATTTTTAATTTGTTCCAATGCTCGTGCCGTAAGAAAACAGGCTGGAGAAACAGCAAATGCTTTTTTGCCCATACTGGCTAATCCTGTGGCAACGCCTACCAAGTTTTGTTCGGCAATACCCACTTCAACAATTTGCTCGGGATATTTTTGTCCAAAAGGGACTAACTTTCCTGAACCACGGGAATCACTGGTAACCACAATAATATCTCTATCAGTTGCAGCTAAAGATTGCAGCACTTCAGAAAAAACTTCTAGGTTAGCGGCGTCAATTGTTTTTATTTCTTCCATTATTTTGAGACAGTTTCAAGTTCTTGTAATTGTAGGTCTA
>NCET01000170.1 GCA_002280815.1 Flavobacteriales bacterium 32-34-25
TTTTTATACTCTGTTATGCTTTTTAAACTCATTCGTAAATATCTTTCTTATGAATTGTGGGTCTTTTCCAAAATTCAATAATAAACCAACTTCACAATCAGTAGCTTTAAGATAATTTAAAAGCTGACACTCATGAGTTTCTATCATATATTCAACACATTTAAGTTCAACAATTACCGATTGATTTATAATGAGATCTGGAATATATTCTCCAACGATTTCTTTTTTATAAAATACGTTTAACTTTTTTTGATTTTCAACTTCATAACCTTTTGCTTTCAACTCTATAATCATTGCGTTATGATATACTCTTTCTAGAAAACCATATCCTAGTTCATTATAAACATCATAATAAATACCGATTATAGATTTTGTTAAGTCTTGATGAGGAAATGTTTTCATATCAAATTAGTTATTTTTTTAACGGAACACATATTTAAGAAATTACAGAAATTTAAAAAATCAATTTGCTTATTAATCTGTATGTTGTTGTATTATTTTCAGGACAATGATATAAAAATTAGATAAATTAATATAATTTCTTAAATCTGTGTTCCAAAAACTACTTTTTAATCAATCCTAAATCCACTAATCGCTCATATAGAAAATCTCCTGCGGTAATATCTTCAAATTGTTTTGGATTTTCGTTATCGATGCAATTCTCTAAGCAATTCAGAGGCATATCGCTTACTGGATGCATAAAAAACGGAACGGAATAGCGTGAAGTTCCCCACAATTCTCTTGGCGGATTCACCACTTGATGAATGGTCGATTTCAATCTGTTATTGGTGTGTCTTGACAACATATCACCCACATTAATCACTAATTCGTCAGGTTCGGCAATAGCATCAATCCATTCGCCATTGTGGTTTTGAACTTGCAGTCCTTTGCCTTGAGCGCCCATTAAAAGCGTAATTAAGTTAATATCGCCATGAGCTGCTGCACGAATAGCATTTTCAGGTTCGGATGTGATAGGAGGGTAATGAATAGGTCTTAAAATCGAATTTCCTTCTTTGGCATAATTATCAAAATAAAATTCGTCCAGTCCCAAACGCAAAGCCAATGCTCTTAAAACATAAATTCCTGTTTTTTCCAGCATTTGGTATGCTTGTTTTCCAACTTCATTAAAATGCGACAATTCTTTTACGGTAACATTTTCGGGATATTCTGAGGCGTATTTTGAATCGGCGGATACATATTGCCCAAAATGCCAAAACTCCTTTAAATCGCCTTCTTTTCTTCCTTTAGCGTGTTCTTTCCCAAAAGAAACATATCCTCTTTGTCCTCCAAGTTCTGGATTCTCATAGCTTTTTTTAATCTCTAGTGGTAAACCGAAAAATTGTCTGATTTCACTATACAATTCTTCTACCAATTGCTGGTCTAAAAAATGTCCTTTTAAAGCAACAAAACCAATGTCTTCAAAAGCATTTCCAATTTCATTCACAAATTTTTGTTTGCGTGCTGGATCATCTGAAAGAAAGTCACGTAAATCAACACTAGGGATGTTTTGCATATTATACAATTTAATTTTTATGGAACATGAGTAAAGAGATTCTAACTTCTCCTTACAAATGTATTTAATAGAATTTTAAAACAAAACAGTTGGTAGAAATTAGACATAAAAAAAACGCTTCAATTTCTTGAAGCGTTTCGTGGGGAGAGCAGGATTCGAACCTGCGAAGTTTTCACAGCAGATTTACAGTCTGCCCTCGTTGGCCGCTTGAGTATCTCCCCGAAGCCTTTGAGTACAACAGTTGTTTGTTGTTGTTAGCGGTGCAAATATAGGAACACTTTTCGTTTCTGCAAACTAATTCTGGACTAATTTTGCAATATTTTGCATCGTTTTATTTAACCTGTTGGTCTTGAATAAAATAAAAAATCTCCACTAGGGAGATTTTTTATTTTTATAACTTAAATCAGCTTTATTTAGCTAATAGTTCTATGATTTTCGCTCTCAATTCAGCACCTCTTAAGTCTCTTGCGACAACTTTTCCGGAAGCATCGAGGATAAAAGTGGCTGGAATTGCATCAACTTTATATTGAGCAGCAATTGGTTCTTGCCATCCTTTTAAGTTGGAAACCTGATTCCAAGTTAATTTATCTTTTGCAATAGCTTCTTTCCATTTGTTGGCATCTTCGTCTAAAGATACTCCTATAATGTTTAATCCTTTTGAGTGTAACTCTTTATAAAGAGCTACTACATTTGGATTTTCCCTTCTGCAAGGACCACACCAGGATGCCCAAAAATCAACAATGGTAACTTTACCTAAGCTTTCCTTAAGAGAAATTACTTTGCCTTCTGGATTTGGAGCTGAGAAATCGACTCTTCAGTTAGCAGCAGCCGGAGCTACTCCTGGAGCAGCTGCACCTGGAACTGAAGAATTAACTGCAGCAAATCTTTGTTTGATTTCTTTACCTGGTTTTGTGTTTTTCAACTCTTCATCAAAACCGTTGTAGATTTTTTCTGCTTGTTTGATATCAGCAGATGGATCTTGCAACATACTTTGAATAATTAAAGCACTGATAAAAGATTTTGGGTGAGTTTCTGCGTAAGACAAAAATTTTGTTTTAGAGTTAGCACCAACTTCTTCTTGAATAGTTTGGTATTGTTTCATTAAACCATTGATTACAGCAGTATCTTTAGCTTGTTGCGCTTGGTTCATTTTAAGCATATTAGCTGATTGAAAATCAATTAATTTCTTTTGAATCACCTTCATTTCGTCGTTAAATTTCACATACTCATCATTGTTGTAAGTACCTGAAATTTTAGATTTTTGAATACTATCTTTGTTTACTTCGATGTTAATTTCTCCAGATTCTAAAATAAATAAAATTGGTTGATTAGCAGCTTCTAACTGTACAAAATGAATTGAAGGCTCAGTAACTTTACCTTTAATTTCAAATTTTCCATTTTCAACTTTTACAGTATCAATATTGATCAATCCTCCCATACCGTTAGGATCCTGTGTTTGAAGGATGATAGTTTTTCCGTTTTCGATTCCAGCAGCAGTACCTGTGATAATGTACTCATCTTTACCAACTTTGCTACAAGAAAATAGTACAGCAGAGGCAGAAAGTAATAAAAATAATTTTTTCATTATTAATTAGTTAAATTAGTTAAGTGTGCAAAAGTATTTAAATTTATAAAATGGCAATAATTAAATTCGCTAAATTTTTGTTATAATTACTATTACTTAAGGTTAAGCAGGAATAATTCTAAATTGCAGTTAAAACAATATGGAAATACTAATTTAAAAAGCCCTTTTTTATAATTTGCTTTTGTTGCTAGACTAATTTATTTTTGATAAATATTCAAGGATTACAATTTTATGAAGCGATTGAAAGAAATACTATTAATTAAGGACGCAACTATAAATAAAGTACAATTTGACAAGGAGTGGTTTTTTAAACTCGATGATATGGCTTTTTACTTAAAAGAAGACCTATCAGAAGTTGAATTTATTCATTTACCAATGTTGATTGATGGAGAAAAGGAAATTGTAAAATGCAGTTCTTTTGAAGATATTCTTAGAGGCAGGAAAGAATTAAAGTAAACCACTATTGACTTAATCCATAGATTGATTTGACAGACTATAAAGTCTGCGAGGTGGAGAAGTAAAATCTACCACAAATTCGCAAATTTAAAGACTTAGAAAGAAAAAATAATTTGCGAATTTGCGGTGAATATTTTTAGAACCTGAAAGAAAAACACACTAACGCACATAGTTTTAACTATTTTTGAGACCAATAAAAAAGAGAGAAGGGGTAATTTCTCTCTTTTTTATTCTATCTATTGCTAAGCTTCGCTTTTTCCTTGATGATATCGCTAATTTTTCGGTTTTCGATTTTACTTTCCAGCCAGGAAATAATATCAAGATACAGAAAAGCTCTTTTTTCATAAGTATTTTGATCTAATTCTACAAAACGCTCTTTCATTTTAATAAATTCCTTCTTGATATCGCTTGGATAAATAGAATTCAGGTTTCTAAGGAATCGAATGATTTCTTTTTGTACTTCATGTAAATCATTCATTTTTATTAAAAACTTATAGGTGTTTTTTAATTGCGTTTCTAAATAGAAATCTTTTCCTAATTCATAATGCGCAATCAAACATAAAATACGAGCAAAACACATTAAGTCTTCGCGCATACTTAAGTTTTTATTGTTAATGATTTTTTCCAAATAGAAAATAGATTCATTGTATTTTTCGACACCAAAATAAATACTGGCAATTTTGTAGAAAAACAGCATTTCGTGATGCTCATCTAAATGTTCATTATGTAATTTTAGTTTGCTTAAAATTTCAGGAATTAAATATTCGCTTTCCGCAAATGTTCCTTCCATAATATGGTAATTCAATTTATTATTGTAAACATACAAGAAAGCTAACGAGGCAATATTGTCGTTAATTGGAAAACGATCATCTTTGATAGTTTCTTCTAATAATGTTAAGTATTTTTTGAATTTGGTTTGGTACTTTAACATGTATAATGATTCCAATAAATAATTGTTTCCTTTTAAGAAAAACACAGGATTCAAGAAAATCATGTTCGAATTGTCATAAAAAAGCCTAACCCATTTAGAAGCAAATTTATAGCTGCCTAAAAAATCCTGAACTAAGAAACTACGCCAAAGATTAGCATTGTAAAACCAATATTTCTCTCGGAATCCAAATTTATTTTCGTCTAACTTAGAAATATGTTTGTTGAAATAATCATCAATGTAAGTGTACTCTTCATCGCTTTTTACATAACCAGTTTTAAGCATGATGCCGTACAATTGCAATGATAAATTTGATAATTTACTGGAAATTGTATTTTGGTAATTCAACTCTTTGGCTTGAATTACTAATTCATCCGCTCTTCCTTGAATACTTCGGGTAATGTATTGTGATTCGATTAATTTTTCAAATTCTACAATTTCATACGCCATTAATTTCTCGTCATTTTCGATAGCTTGTGTTTTGGTTTTATCCAAAATCTTCAAACTTTGCTTGTACAAACCTTTGTTGTATAAGATTGTAGCAAAATCAATTTGTTCTCTCAATTGATAACGAATATTTTGACTCGGAATATTCAATCGAATACTCACTAATATTTGCTTGTACAAATACGATTTTAGATTCGATAATTGTACTTTTTTGATGATGCCACTTTTTAAAATAAGTTTTTCATCATAACTCTCTGATTTGTCTAAAATATTAAATAGTTCAATGAATTTTGTATTCGAACTAGTCTCTAATCGACTCGCAAAAATCTTAAATTGTCGTTTTTCAGATTTAGATAAGGACTTTATTAGAACGAATAAAAAATCTTTTTGATGGTTAGCCATTGTAAATTAAATAGATTTAACTAGTTGATTTTTAATTATTTAAACCCTCTTTGATAGGCTTATAAACAGTATATTCAGATAAAATGAATTTTCTATTCAAAGTAAAGAATATATTTTTGTTATCAAGATGTGAAATTACATTAAATAAATTAAAATGAATAGAGAGAAAGTCCAAATTTTTGATACCACTTTGCGAGATGGCGAACAAGTCCCAGGATGTAAATTAGATACCAATCAGAAACTCGTTATAGCAGAACGATTAGACGGAATGGGAGTTGATATCATTGAAGCTGGATTTCCTGTTTCTAGTCCTGGCGATTTTTTATCGGTTACTGAGATTAGTAAACTTGTTCAAAATGCAACAGTTTGTGGTCTTACCAGAGCTGTGAAAAATGATATTGACGTTGCGGCTGCGGCTTTAAAACATGCCAAAAGACCACGTATTCATACAGGTATCGGAACTTCTGATTCTCATATATTACATAAATTACAAACCACTAGAGAAGATATTATTGCCAGAGCAAAAGCTGCTGTAGCACATGCAAAATCGTATGTAGAAGACGTAGAGTTTTATGCTGAAGATGCAGGAAGAACTGATAATGCTTTCTTGGC
>NCET01000537.1 GCA_002280815.1 Flavobacteriales bacterium 32-34-25
TAAGTATAAAATAGAAGTTAAGTTTACAAAAACATACAAAAACAACCAGAAAACAGCCATAATCAAAGCCGTAGAATCGTTGTAACGTGTTTTTAAGAATTGAGGCATGGTGTAAATCTTGTTTTTCAAATAAACAGGAATAAACCAAACTGCCACTATAATTAACGCAATCGCAGCAACCCACTCGTAAGCAGCAACAGCAATTCCTAAGAAGAAACCTTCTCCACTCATTCCAATAAACTGCTCAGCAGAAATATTAGAAGCGATAAGTGAAGCTCCAATAGCCCACCAAGTTAAAGTTCCTTCGGCTAAGAAATACGCCTTAGCATCGTGTTCGTTTTTTTCGCGCTTGCGATAGATAATATATCCGTAGATTGAGACTACTAAAAAGTAGACGATAAATACTGCATAATCTGCAAATTCGAGACTTGAGCTCATAAATTATTATTTAAAATTATTAATATTTCGGTTTAATAGCGTTTAGCTTCTGATTTTTTGTTCCCATTTCCAAGCACTTTCCATAGCTTGTTCCAGGGTTAATTGGGTTTTCCAGCCCAGTACTTTATTGGCTTTATCCGTATTAGCGTAAGCCGAAGTAATATCACCTTCTCTTCTGTCAACGATTCGGTACGCTAGTTTTTGACCACTTGCTTTTTCGAAAGCATTGATAACCTCTAGTACTGTACTTCCTACTCCAGTTCCCAAATTGAAAGTTTCTACTTTTTCTTCGTTCTTTTTGTTTACCAATCGTTGTAGAGCAATAACATGCGCTTTTGCTAAATCAACTACATGAATGTAATCGCGAATACAAGTACCGTCAGACGTTGGATAATCATTACCATAAACCAGTAATTCTTTACGCAAACCAATTCCTGTTTGAGTAATAAATGGCACTAAATTTTGTGGAACTCCTATTGGCAATTCTCCAATTTCAACAGATGGATGAGCACCAATTGGGTTAAAATAACGTAATAAAATAGCATTGATACCGCTTATTTTAGCCACATCAGTGATGATTTCTTCTCCTATTTGTTTGGTGTTTCCATAAGGAGACATAGCAGTTTGAACCGCTGAATTTTCATTGATAGGCATTGTTTCGGCTTGACCATAAACCGTACAAGAAGAGCTAAAAATAAAGTTAGCACTTTCTTTTTTCTCTAATTCCTGAAGTAAATACACTAAGGAATTAATGTTGTTTTCGTAGTATAACAAAGGGTTTCCAACACTTTCTCCTACTGCCTTAGAAGCTGCAAAATGAATCACTCCATTTACATCCGAATGGCGTTTGAAAAAATCCTGAACTACC
>NCET01000171.1 GCA_002280815.1 Flavobacteriales bacterium 32-34-25
TTTAAAACCGTGACTATAATTCACATAAAAACGACTAAAAGGACTATCAACATTACTTCTTTCGACACCAAAACCAATTGTTTTTCTTTTAGGAGTTAGCTCGACCTGAAAATTAACTTCTGATTGTTTTACATCACTTTTTATAACACCAGCCGGATTTTCGACCGTTGGTAAAGTGGTGTAATAATCTAAACTAAAAACATCTGATGCTGATTCTAAAGTTCTATACGAAAATCCAGCTTGCAAAGTCAAATTCTTAATTGGCTCCATTTCAACTGCCAGATTTGACAAATTGATATTGGTCAACTTCCCATTGTTTCCTGTTGAAACCAAAGAAGATGAAGCAAAACTTCTACCTAAAACATCATTTGTTGTGGTTAAACTAGCACCTATTTGCTCCACGTCTCTCCTATTTCCTCCCGAAATAATAATTCGGTTTTTCTTATCTACCATCCATTTTCCTGACAAACCGTATTTGAATTTATTATCATCAAATCCATAAGCAGTATATCCTTGTAAACGCCAAGGATCATTTGGTCCAAAATAAGTCCTTCCTCCAGTTCTTATTCGGACTCCCTCAACTTGATTGTATCCAAAAGTGGAAAAAATAGGTCCATAATCAAAATGACCAAACTGAACATAACCACTTCCTAAAATAGAAACTAAATTATACAATTGCTTAAATTTCCTGACTGTTTGCAAGGTATCAAGCATTTTATAAACCCCTTTTTCGTCTTTATTTAAGTTTTCAAAACGGTTTTCATCCCAATATCTATCGGTTTTATTATAAACTTCATTATCTATATAATTGACTTCTTCTTTATAAAAAGCAATTGGTTTTTCAATATTGAATTTATGATTTTGATACAAAGTGGTTCGTTTTCCATAAACCCCTTTGGATTCTTCTTTTTTATTCAAAGCAAAATCAGACATCATGTGATCGCGAGTCAACAAGAAAACAGAGTCATTTTCTACCTCAAATTCCTGTTCGATATAAATATCTTTTACCCAGTTAATATTGGCACTTTTGGTTACTGCCATATTAATTTTTTTGATTGCAAAAGTGGTGTCGTTCACCCAAAAGTCTCCTTTAAAAGTCAACTCATTTTTTCGCCTTGGGTAAAACAAAATATTATAACACCATTTTTTATCAATAAAAGCACTATCAGTCAACACATAATTATACACATCAATTCCTGTTTTTGACAACGGACTGGTGAAACTTTTGTCAAAAAAAGTCAAGTGATTATTATAAATATCATAATTGGAATACAAATCTTTTACAAAAGATAAAATTTGCTGGTTATCACTAAACCCTGAATTTTTATTGGCTTTTAATTTTTCTTTTACTTTATTTATTTTATTATTCCCATAAACGTCCGACAAAGATTCGTTTATAAAAATAGGCAAATAGGTTTTCCCAGTAACTCTTGAAGTATCAACATGTTTGAAAACAAATTCCATTCCTTTGAAAATCTTACTTTTCATAAAAGCACTATCAATAGTATTCATGTCGAATTCTACTTTTTCGTACTTTTCCATTTGGTACTGATCAAACATATAAAGCCCATTTTTTCGCTTTCTTTCCCAAATTTTTCTCAGAATATCTAATGCAGGATTGTTCTTTTTAGATGTTTTTCCAGCATAAATAACTACTTCTTTTAGTTCTTCAACTGGATTCAACTGTACCTTAAAATTGTAATTGACTCCTTTATCTAATGTAATTTCTCTATCCGAAAAACCTACCGATGTAACTATTAAAGTATTAAATGTAGTAGGCGATTCAATATAAAAACGACCGTCTTCATTAGACATCACACCCAAATTAGAACCTTTTAGTACAATATTTGCAAAAGGAACAGGCTGATTTGATTTATCTACCACTATTCCACTCACTTTTGTTTGAGCAAAAAGTGTTGAGAAAACAGATAACACAAAAAACAGAGCTAGAAACAGGTACTTCTTATTCATACAGGTTGACATTTATTGCTTTTTATTGAGGTTTGTTTGCAACAAAATCCCATTAAAATTAAAAAAAAAGCTTCATCAAACTAACGTAAGATGAAGCCTTAATAGTATTTACTAATGTATTATTTATACATTACTTTCTTTACTGCTTTCACAACATCAGCTGCGTTTGGCAACCAATCTTTCAACAATACTGGAGAGTAAGGTGCTGGTGCATCGGCAGTTGTAATTCTTTGAATTGGTGCATCCAAATAATCAAATGCTTGTTCTTGAACAATATATGTAATCTCAGAAGAAATACTTGCAAATGGCCAAGCTTCTTCAAGAATTACTAAACGGTTTGTTTTCTTAACTGATTTTAAAATCGCTTCATTATCCATTGGACGAACCGTTCTTAAGTCGATAACTTCACAAGAAATTCCTTCTTTAGCTAATTCATCAGCAGCAATAAAAGCTTCTTTGATGATTTTTCCAAAAGAAACAATAGTTACATCAGTTCCTTCTCTTTTAACATCAGCAACTCCTATTGGAATTACATATTCACCTTCTGGAACTTCTCCTTTATCACCGTACATTTGCTCAGATTCCATAAAGATTACAGGATCATTATCGCGAATAGCTGATTTCAAAAGTCCTTTAGCATCATAAGGAGTTGAAGGAACAATAACTTTTAAACCTGGAGTATTAGCAAACCAGTTTTCTAAAGCCTGTGAGTGAGTAGCTCCTAATTGACCTGCAGAAGCAGTTGGTCCACGAAAAACGATAGGCACATTAAATTGTCCTCCTGTCATTTGACGCATTTTAGCAGCATTATTTATAATTTGATCAATACCAACTAAACAGAAGTTGAAAGTCATGTATTCTACAATAGGACGACAACCGTTCATTGCTGATCCTACTGCAATTCCTGTAAAACCAAGCTCAGCAATTGGAGTATCAATTACTCTTTTTTCGCCAAATTCAGCCAGCATTCCTTTTGAAGCTTTGTATGCTCCATTGTATTCTGCAACTTCTTCGCCCATTAAATATATGGATTCATCGTGACGCATTTCTTCGCTCATCGCTTCGCAAATGGCCTCTCTAAATTGTATTGTTCTCATATTATATTGTATGTTGAATTTTCTGAAGAGCAAAAATAAATATTTTAAACCATTTAAAACACAAATTAACTTAAATAATCCTCCATAAATTCTAACATCTTAGATTAGGTATGTGAATATCTCGCATTTATTCTGCTATTTTACACGAATCAAACAAATAAAAATATTATTGCAACAATGCTTAGTCTTTATTCATACTAAATTATTCGAAATATTATTCTAATTTTGTAACTCAATCTACGAAATTTATAAAATATCCCAACATGAAAATACTAGTTTGCATCAGTCATGTTCCTGATACTACCTCAAAAATTAACTTTACAAACGCTGATACCGAATTTGATACTAACGGCGTACAATATGTAATCAATCCTAATGACGAATTTGGATTAACACGTGCTATTTGGTTTCAAGAACAACAAGGAGCTACCGTAACTGTAGTAAACGTGGGCGGTCCTGAAACCGAACCTACATTAAGAAAAGCATTAGCAATCGGAGCTAACGAAGCCATTCGTATCAATGCTACTCCTACTGACGGATTTTTTGTTGCCAAACAATTAGCTGAAGTTATCAAATCAGGAGCTTACGATTTAGTTATTGCCGGAAAAGAATCTCTTGATTATAATGGAGGAATGGTTCCCGGAATGATTGCCGGTATTTTAGGATACAATTTCTTAAACGCCTGTATTGACATAGCAGTTGATGGTACAAATGTAAAAGCGGTTCGCGAAATTGACGGAGGAAAAGAAACTGTTACCACTTCTTTACCTTTAATCATTGGCGGACAAAAAGGAATCGTTGAAGAAAAAGATTTGCGTATCCCCAACATGAGAGGAATCATGACTGCCAGAACAAAAACATTAAATGTTGTTGAACCGGTTGACGCTGCCATAAACACCAAAGCGGTAAAATTTGAAAAACCGGCTCCAAAATCGGCAATAAAAATGGTTTCCCCAGATAATTTAGACGAGTTAATCGACTTATTACACAACGAAGCGAAAGTTATCTAGTATTCAGTAATCAGTAATCAGTTTTTTAGTATTCAGTTCAAAAAATCTGAAATCTAAAATCGTTAATCTAAAATCTAAAATCATCATGTCAATATTAATATACGCAGAATCTGCAGAAGGAAAATTTAAAAAAGTAGCATTCGAAATCGCTTCTTACGCAAAAAAAGTAGCTGAATCATTAGGAACTACAGTAACTGCCTTAACTATCAATACTGAAAACGTTGCCGAATTAGCAAAATACGGAGTTGACAAAGTATTAAAAGTAAACAACGACAAATTAGCTGGTTTTAACGCCAAAGCTTATGCTGACGTTATCAAACAAGCAGCCCAACAAGAAAACACAAAATTAGTTATTCTTTCTTCCAGCACTGACAGCATCTATCTTTCTTCATTGGTAGCCGTAAATCTGGAAGCAGGTTTTGCTTCAAACGTAGTAGGATTACCGGTAAGCACTGCTCCTTTTCAGGTAAAAAGAAATGCTTTTTCAAACAAAGCATTCAACATAACAGAAATCAATACCGAGGTAAAAGTAATTGGTCTGGCTAAAAACTCTTATGGTATTTTCGAAAATGCCTCAACACTAACAGAAGAAGCTTTTAATCCAAGCATTGGAGATAATGATTTTGGAATAAAAGTAGCATCAGTTGAAAAATCATCAGGAAAAGTATCTATTGCCGATGCTGACATTGTAGTTTCCGGCGGACGCGGATTAAAAGGGCCAGAAAACTGGAACTTAATCGAAGATTTAGCTGCTGTTTTAGGAGCTGCAACAGCCTGTTCTAAACCCGTTTCCGACTTAGGATGGAGACCACACGCTGAACACGTAGGACAAACAGGAAAACCAGTAGCTACTAATTTATACATTGCAGTTGGAATTTCGGGTGCTATCCAGCACATTGCCGGAATCAATGCTTCTAAGGTAAAAGTAGTTATCAATACTGATGCTGAAGCACCTTTCTTTAAAGTTGCCGACTACGGAATTGTAGGCGATGCTTTTGATGTTGTCCCAAGATTAATCGAAAAACTAAAGGCTTTTAAGGCGCAAAACGCTTAATACCCGAACTCCTTATTAAAATAATTCTGCCTAATAAAATAAGATAATCGTATCTTTGCTTATTGGCAGAATTTTTAATTAATATTGCAACCTAAAACTAGCCAACAAAACTAAAATACTTTTTCATTTCAACAATTATGAGCTTAGTCAAATTATCCATAAAAGGAATTTCATATAGCCAAACACAAAATGGAGCCTACGCTTTGATTTTGAATGAAGTAGATGGCGAGAGAAAACTACCTATCGTAATAGGAGCTTTCGAAGCACAATCTATCGCTATTGCTTTAGAAAAAGAAATCAAGCCGCCACGCCCATTAACTCATGATTTGTTTAAAAATTTTGCAGAACGATTTGATATTGTTGTCAAACAAGTTATTATTCACAAACTGGTTGACGGTGTGTTTTACTCCAGTATTATTTGCGAAAGAGACAAAATAGAAGAAATTATAGACGCCAGAACATCTGATGCTATCGCATTAGCCTTGCGTTTTAATGCTCCTATTTTTACCTATAAAAACATTCTTGACAAAGCTGGAATTTATTTAAAAACGAATCCTACTGATTCCGACAAAGAAAATCAGCCAATGGATGATGTGATTTCAAATCCGGAATCTTTTACTGCCGAAGCCGAAAGCGGTCGTGCTTACATTAAATACAGTCTTCAAGAATTAAATGATTTATTAATTCAGGCAGTAGAGCAAGAAGATTACGAAAAAGCGGCTAAGATAAGAGACGAAATTTCAAAAAGAGAATCCTAGTTCAATCCTAAGTTTGGCTATTTATCA
>NCET01000172.1 GCA_002280815.1 Flavobacteriales bacterium 32-34-25
AGCAATATCAGTAATAATTCCTAATTTATACGAATCCTGTCCCAAACGTCTGTGTTCAAATTGGTAGAACGATTTTGGGTCTAAACCAGCAACATATTCTGGTTTTCCAGTTTTTACAACTCTTAAAATACGAGCATCAACTGGATCTCTGAGTGGCAAATTAGCTCCCACATTTTTAAGAACATAGTCATAAGTCTCATTAGCAGTCATGAAGTTTTTTAACCAAGGCATTGGCATTGGTTTGTTTACTTTCATCTTAGGAAAATAAGTAGAAGCTTCTTCAAGACTCATTGCTTCTCCTTTTTTGTTCTCCATTTGTATTCCACCGTTCCAATTGTCTTTAGAAACTTTTTCGTTTCCTTCCACCACATTTCCGTTTACATAAGCTCTACCAAAAACCACATAAGGCAATTTACTTCTACCTGATTCTGGTTTTAAAATTCGGTAACTAACCGCATCCTTCAAATCAGTAGCTGGACCTGGTTTAAAATAATTGTTGATAATGTTGTACTGAGCCGAATAATCACCTCCATCGATAGAACGATTTACCCAGTTAAAAATCACATTATTAGCAAAATTAAAGATTCCGTTCCAACCAATTGATGGATTTCTACCCGTATTAGAAGACCATAAGTTTCTAACAAAAGAACAATTTTCTCCTCCTAAAGTACTACCAAAAGCATGGTTGTAAGTATCTAATCCTTCAGCAAATAAACTATTTTGAATAGTCACATTCACAGTTCCAAATTTCTTATCAGGACCTCCTGTTCCATCAGCATACATGTGACGGTAAAAAGACATGTTTTCGTCTAATCCCCAAGTTGCTGATACGTGGTCAATAATGATATTTCCAACCGGATTTCCTCCAATAGCATCGTCACGACGACCTACAAAAGTTTCTCCTCTACGAAAACGCATGTGACGAATCACCACATCATGTGTGTCAATCCAAATGGTTTCTCCAGCTACACAAATTCCGTCACCAGGAGCGGTTTGTCCAGCAATAGTAACATAAGGAGCACGAACAATTAACGGACTTTTTAATTTAATAATTTCCTCCTTCAGCACCTGGAAAAGCAGGAATGGAAGCCTGTGGCAAATCAGTTGGTCTGGATGCCCAAGGAATAAAAGGTTTCCCCTCTCTCTCTTGCTGTTCCACAATTACTTTAGCTTTTTCCCAAGCCTCATTTGAAAGTTTCTCCGCTTCCGCCTTAATTGCATTTTCTCTCGCCTGAACTTCAGGTGATATTTTTGGATATTGTGCAAAACAATTTGCACTTCCTAAAACCAAAAAAGCTAATAAAAAATTTAATTTGTTCATTTTAAAATTATTCTTAATTAATAAAAAAATTGGGTTAGAATTGCTATTAATTAGATTAAGTTTTGGTTGTTAAAAAGAACTACCTGCATTCTTTTCAGGATACAGGTAGTTTTTTATTGTATTTAATTTTATTGTAAAGGATAAAACGTTGATGTTCCTCCAGACCATCCATCAGTTTGCCCTAAATATAGCGAAGTATTCAATGCACTTGACGGAATACCAAAGAAATAATATTGGTTATACCATTTGAAAGTCCAATTCGCCGTAACAGGATCAGCATTATCTTTTACAACCACTCTTATGAAGTTCGTATAGAAATAATCCAAATATTGATCATAATTAGTTATTCCTGTTGGATAAGTTAGTGGATTTCTATCTGCAACTGGAGCCACACCATTTACAGGTATAAACGGATCTGCATTACCTACATAATCTGTACCATTTTGTCTTTTAGCAATAAAAAACAAACCTTGTCTTCTCATACCCTCAATAGGAGTTTGATTCAAACGTGTACAAGTTCCAAAATCATCATTAAACAATAACCAACGTCTTAAATCCCAGAATCGTTTACTTTCATAAGCAAATTCCACTTTTCTTTCGTTGATAACAGCTGCAAAATGCTGATCTCTAGTCATTACATCAGCTAAACCGAATGTACCTCCATTACTTTCAATACCCGCTCTTTCTCTGATTTTAGCAATTAATGCTTTACCTTCAGCTAATTCATTGATTCCAATTGCAGATTCGGCTAAGTTTAACAATACTTCAGCAAAACGCATTTCCATATAATCAGTCCCACTGAACTGAAAACTATTTGCCTTACTAGCTTTTGGATCAACTGCTTTTCTTATATATACATTAGTATTTACAGTCCCTAATGTTTCTGTAAAGCCTGTTGGTAATACTGTAGAATTAGCTGGGGTAGTTTTAAACCAATAATAAGTAAACTGTTTAAAAGTAGTTTCTTCTGCATGTGCCCAAGCCGCACCATTATAAACAAAAGTTTTATAAAATCTAGGATCTCTATTTTTGTAAAACGTTTGCAAACTGTATGGATAAGCAGTTGACACTCCTGGTGCTTTTCCATCTTTCATTGGGAAAGCATCCATAATCTGTTTAGTAGCACCTATTGAACCTGAAGCTCCTAAAGTTTTTGAACGGCAAGCTCTTTCCCAACCATTATTTCTCTGTATATTAGAAGAAGTAGTATTATTAAAACCATATACAATTACAGCCTCAGGATTGTTTACTTCGGTAAACCACATATTTTCCCATGCCGTTCCATTTGCAAATCCTCCTGTTGAAAAGAGTTTCTTAGACCCTCCTTCAGCTGACTCCAACAAAGTTACCGCTTCTTTATTTGCATCATACGCTCGTTGCCATCTTGAAACATCATCATTACGATTGAATAAAGGGCTAGCCCATGTTAACAAAACACGTCCTTTGAATGCAGCAGCTGCACCACTGGTAATCCTTCCCCAGTCAGCATTTCCCCATGTAGTACCCGACAATAATTCCTTAGCCATATCTAAATCAGCAACAATTTGTTCAATACAAGCCGATGTTGAACTTCTTGGTATCTTAGTCGTTTCAATATCATCAGTAATTGAACTCTGTGCTTTTAACACCAACGGAACTCCACCATAAAGTCTCACTAAATCAAAATACTGCCAAGCTCTCCAAAAGTACATTTGACCTTTTAACGGATTTTTATCAGCTTCAGCCATTCCATATTTATCAATATTATCCAAGAACAAATTAATTTGTCGCAAACGAGTATAAGAATCATTACGAATACCAGAAGTCATAGCAGATCCTATGTAGGGCAAACAATTGGCATCAGTATTTCTTCCCGGTGCAGCCCATACTTTATTCCAGTTTACTTCTCCTGTCAATTCATCTGTAGTTTGGGAGAAATCATCATTCCCATTAGACGCTAAATCCCAAGTATAAGAAATAGCATTATTTGCCGGTAAAAATGACTTATAGATGTAATCTACATAAGCCTTAGCTAAAATTGGATTTTCATATGTTTCTTCATTAACCCCTGATAAGTCTTTTTTCTCTTCAAGAAAATCATCACTACAGCTTCCTAAAAATAGTGCTAATGCAACACAAGCCAGTATATTTATTTTTATATTTTTCATTTTTGTTAATTTAATTTGTTCTTATTAAAAAGCTACATTAAGTCCCAAAGAATAAGTTTTCAAATTAGGATAGATGTCATAAGCACCGTTTGGATTTTTATACTCAAATGGATTGTATAAAATAAATGGATTAATCGCAGTTAAATTTAACCTACAAGAACTAATCCCTAAGGCTTCAGTATATTTCTTTGGCATAGCATAACCTAAGTTAATATTACGCATTTGAATACTGGTTGCTGAACGTTGCCAAAAAGATGAAGTTGGTGCTAAGTTCAATGCTTCACTGTAAGGATTAGGCATAGTTCCATTAGGATTCAATACTGGGTCATAAATATTATTCCATATATAAGGTCTGTTATCAATACCATCATCAATAGCGGAATTCATTGTTTTTCTGGTTTGACTATCTACCTCATTAAACCCGCCTCCAAAAGAAGCAGTTACTACAGCATTTAAAGAGAAATTTTTATACCCGAACTTCAATGTGGTACCCATACCATATCTGGTATTTTCTCTTTTTGATAATCGAATTTGATCATTAACATCTATAATTCCATCTGGTGCTCCAAACTCACCTGTAGCAGGATTAAATTGGCCACGAACATCAGCATAAGATAATGAACCCGGTCTTAGATTAGCTGCTTGAACACCAAAAACAGTTTGAATGTTATATTTTTGTACATAAGCATCAATATCCTCTTGAGATTTTAACATTCCAACATAATCATATCCCCATTTTCCATTGTCTTCTCGTCCACCTGGTCGTGGATTCCAAGGCATCATACTTTCAATCGGATTAAAATCACCCTCAATCATTTTAGCATCCCCCCAACCGAAGTTAACATTTACTCCATATTTAAAATCACCACCAATTGTATCATCCCAACCTACAGCAAATTCGTAGCCATAATTTTGTCGTCTTCCATAATTTTCAGAAGCTACTGAACCTCCAATAGTAAAAGGAACATCTGCTGCTTTCGCAAGTAATATTTCATCTTCAAAATTATAATAAGCTTCCGCTGTTAAAGACAGCCTATTATCAAATAATTTAGCATCAAGACCAAAATTGGTTTTTAAACTTTCACTCCAAGTTGCGTCTCTATTGGGCGTTAGCTCCATTTTTAACCCAGTGCTAGCATTACCATTACCAGCAACAAAACCTTGACCATTTTGATAGGTAAAACGCTGTCTCCATCCCCATGCTTTAGTACCATCATTACCAAGTAAACCTACTGAATATCTTACTTTTAAGAAATCAATAACTTTAGATTTAAAGAAATTTTCTTTAGAGATTACCCAACCTGTAGAGATACTATAGAACTTACCCCAATAATTCTCTGGAGCAAATCGGGTTGAAGCATCACTTCTAAACAAAAACTCAGCCAGATACTTATCATCAAAAGCGTAATTCACACGACCAACATAGCCTAAAGTACCTGATTCAGTGCCACTAGCATTTCCATCAATTACACCAAAAGCAGTATTAGAAGAACCATTAGTAGTCAACAAAGGATCATCTCTATAAAACTCATCACGATTAAAATTAGCCTCACCTTTCTCAACAGAAACCAACGCAGATATCGAATTTTTACCGAAATCGCGACTATATGATAAGTTTAAATTAGACTGTTCAGAAAGTGAACGCTGATTGTCCCAACCTATTCTATTACCATTATTATTTGTTCTTGCTTGAGGTTTTGATATCGAAACATCTGTATTAGGATCATAAATATGCCCATTAGTCCCTGTACCTGTAAACTGATAAAGTGTAAATTTAGTCCCAATATAAGTAGCTCTGGATGAAGTTACACTACGAGAGTAAGAAGCTCTGGCTTTTAAGCCTTTTACAAATGGAATTTGATATTCTGCATAAAAGTTAGCCATCAAATTAACAGCTGCATTTTCAGCAACATTTCCTAATCTATTAATCTCACCATAATGGTATTGAGCCTCATTTCTAGTATTTCTTCTTTGAACTGGTAAACCATTCATGTATTGAGGTAAAAGTGGTGATGAATTCAACAACCTTCTGTAATCATTCTCTTCATTAGTACCACCATTTCTACTATTAGTCTTAGAGTCTTCATTATAAAAACCTCCTATTTGAAACCCAGCTTTAAAATCGTCAGAAATTTTAAAATCAGCACCAGATCTATAAGTCCATTTTGAATAATCAATATTACTTAAATTACCACCTTGCTGATAATATGAAGCCCCTGCAAAATAAGTTGCTCCTTCTGTACCTCCAGTTATATTCAAGGTATGTTTTTGATTATAAGAAGGCTTCCATTCATCTCCTAATGGATCATAATTTAAACCTTTATAGTATTCTATTTCATCTTCTGAAAAGAAATACTGAGCAGTATTGGCTCTATTATGTCCGTTAGGACCATTCATTATATTGTAGTAATTAGCATACTCAACTGCATTCATCATTTTAGTACGATAGGTTTCATCCTGCATTCCGTACAATCCTGCATAAGTAAATTTTGCTGGACCAACTTTTCCTCTTTTAGTAGTAACTATGACTACACCATTAGCACCTCTCGCGCCATATACTGCAGCAGAAGCATCTTTAAGAAACGAAATACTTTCTACTTCGGAAGCATCTAAGTTATCAAACAAAGTAGTATCAGGCGTACCATCTCCTGCTACTTGTATCATACCATCAATAACATATAAAGGACCAGATGTACCTCCATCTTTCGAAAGACTTACAGATCTACGAATATTTACTAAGGCTGGTTTTCCTGGCCTAGCAGTACCTCCAGAAATACCAACACCTAATACTCTACCAACCAAAGAAGCAGCTAAATTATTTGTTGGCAAATCTTCTACTTCGCTTGCTTTGATAGTTTGCGTAGCACCTGTTAAATGTATCTTTTTCTGAGTACCATAACCCACAACAACTACCTCATCTAAACTAGAAGCATCTTCTTGCATCGTTAAATTAATAGTTGTTCCATCTCCAACTGTTCTCTCCTGAGTTTTCATTCCAATATAAGAGAATTGCAACACAGCACCTTTAGTCGCTTGAATCCTGTAAGAACCATCAATATCGGTCAATACTCCATTTTTAGTCCCTTTTTCAATAACATTAAGGCCTATAACTCCCAGCCCGTCTTTATCTACCACCTTTCCTGTGATAGCAGTCCTTTCAGCAGTATTTTGAGCAAAACCAGTCAGACTCATCAAGCTGAACAGTAATACACTAAATACCATTTTGAATGTTTGTTTCATAAGTGTGTTTCTTTGGTTAAAAAATTAATTGTTTCGTTTGGTTTTATATATTTCGGAATTCTGTAAATCATAATCATTTTCTTATCAGCCAACAGCTATCTTTTTTATTGTTAAGGTTTTCAACAATGTAAACGTTTACATTTTGTAAGACTAATCAATTGATTCTGCTTACTTCTTAGCTAGAAGTATCAAATGTAAACGTTTACATTTTTCAAATGTACTAAAATTTTATTACAACACGATTTTTTGGAACATTTTTTTTTAGTTTTCGTGTTTTTTTTATGTTAAATTTTCATTATTCTGTTTTTTATTGGATTTTAACAGGTTTTTTAATGTAAAAACCAAACACTCATCTCTTTACTCGCTCCATTTCCCCAAGCAAAATAGGGAAGCAATTGTAAAGAAATCGTTTCTTTAGATTTTTTTAACGGTTGGTACAACTTTTTATCCCAAGAATTAGTGTTTAAAAAGCCTTGAGCTGAAATTGCAACCAGATTTCTATTGTTTCTTTGAATCGTTTGCGTTTTAAAATCCGAATTGGTATTTAAAACTACTTCATTAATTGAAGCATTTTTAGAAATCCCATCCGATTCCAGACAATAAACAATTGGGCCTCTTTTTACAGCTACTTGGTTTCTGGTTTCTTCAACCAATGGATTAGCTTGCATTACTTCAACAGGCATTGGAATATTTAAACTAATAACATCTCCTTTTTTCCATTTTTGCTCAAGTTTTAAATATGTTCCTGAAACAGTACTCACATCAACAGCTTTATTATTAATCTTAACAGTAGCGCCATTACTCCATCCCGGAATTCTTAAAAACAATGCATATTCTTCTTTTGGAGCAGCATCAATTTTAATCGAAATAGCTCCATCCCAAGGATAATTGGTTTCTTGGTGTAAATGAATTTTTGTTCCTTCTTCAGTGTTGGTATTCAAATGATTGCTTCCGTATAGATTGACATACAACCCTTCTTTGGTAAGACTATAAGCATAGTTCCCCACTTCGGCAATGGTTCTGGTAACATTTGGCGCACAACAATTAGACAAGGCAATGTAGCCTTCACGTTCATTTCCCCATCTTTGTTGAAAAGGCAAATCCTTAGATACATTCAACGGATTGTTATAGCAAAATTTATTTCCTTCCAAATTGATTCCTGACAACACACTATTATACAAAGCCAATTCTACAATATCGGCATATTTGGCATCGCCAGTAATTTGGAGCATTCTCCAATTCCAAAGCACGTTCCCAATGTTAGCACAGGTTTCGGTATGCGCCGTAGCATTCGGCAATTGAAACGGTCTTCCATAAGCCTGATGGATTTTTTGCACATCAGTAGGATTATACGAAGTTCCGTCAGGCGAAACCCCATCGTACAAAGCCCCACAAGCACCCGTAATATACATTTTTCTAAAGGCTACGTCATCCCAAATTGACTTTAAATTCTCCAACAATTTAGCTTCTCCAGTTTCGGCATACAAATCGGCAACACCTGCGTATAAGTAGTTTGCTCTTACAGCATGACCCATTGCTGTAGTCTGCTTTCTGAACGGAATTCGATCCTGATTGTCATCGATTCCATCATTCGTAGTTCCTCTAATATCAATTAGATTATTAGCTAATTCCAGATATTTTGGATTCTTCGTAGTACGATACATTTCGACAATTCCCATATAATGCGAAGGACAAATGGCATTTCGGGCTAACTCAGGCGAAGCTTTTTTATAGAAATCATATAAAAAGTCAGCAACTCCTTTGGCTACATTTAAAAAACTGCTTTTTCCTGTAGCTCTATAATGCACACAAGCAGCTGTCATTAAATGTCCCATGTTGTATTTTTCAAAACCCAATTGCTTTTTCACTTCTTCAGGCCCTAGAGTTCCCCAACGTTCATCAATTAAAACAGGAGTATGCAAATAGCCATCTTTACGCTGAACTTTAACAAACATGGCAATGGCCTCATCCATTTGTTTGTCTAATTTCTTGTCTTTGGTAATAGCATAAGTAGCTGCCATTCCTTCGAAAATTTTGTAAAAATCACCATCATGAAAAGAAGGTCCTTTGAAAGTACCTTTTCTATTTCCAGCAGCAATTTCAAAATTGGCATAAGCATGCGAAACTTCATCATTATGATACAAATCCCACATATACGGCAAAGTGCTTTTGGTTTCTACATCAAACTGTTCTTTCCAAAAACCGTTTGTCCATTTTACATCCTGCAAACCTATACTTTGTAATTTTGAATACGGACTATTTGAATTGGCTACTAAACCTTTGTTTTGAGCTACAGCCGCAGTCGAAATAAGTACAGCTGATAATAGAATGATGTTCTTTTTCATTTTTTAATGTTTTTTTAAATTCTTAATCAGAACCCTTTCAGGGTTTAAAACCCTGAAAGGGTTAGAACAAACTATTTTACAAATACATTTATTAGTCTATCCATACTATCTCCATCGGCATCTTTAACCGAAATTACTAACGAAGCAAATCCTTTTTTAGTTGCTGTAAACTGAATTTCTTTTCCTTTTAAAACGGCATTTCCATTGATTACTTCTGAAAATGAATACACTGGTTTTTTCTCATAGCCTTTAAAATAATCCGCCACAGAAAAAGTCAATTTTTCGCCTGCATTCACAAAATAATGAGGTTGCGCTAACCAATTCAAATAACGTTCTAATTCAGTCAAACCATCGACTGTTCCAATATTTGCATCAGCAAAATCTCCCTGAGCCGAATTTACATTTAAACCTTTTGATTCTTCCCACCAGTTTGGCAATCCGTCCTGATCTGTATCCCAGTTAGCATCACGGGTTTCATTTGGATAATTCTCCCATCCTCCTGCATCTTTTTCATCATCAATCATTCCGCCTAAACCGCTTTTACTGCCTTTAAAACTATAAGTCCCTTTTAAAGTTTCCTCAATTATTCTTTGATCATGTGTGTCAAATACCGGCTGATTAGCACCTACATCTGACAATACATTTTTATAAGCTGCTTCTGCCGATTGTGTTTTTACATGCGATTCAAAAAATGGTTTGTCTACAAATGTTTCATAAGTTGACTTATCTCCATTGGAATAAGTAGCTTTTCTTCCTTTTTCCTGGTTTTTTTCATTAAAATGACCCGGCATCACATTCCCATCAAAATAATATTGTTGTTCGCCTTTTCCAACACCTTCATGCTGTGCATTTAATGCAAAAAAGAAATTAGTGGAAGCTCCGGGTTTGTAATAATTGTTTACAAAATTTACCTGACTTGCTCCACCATCTGTTGCGCGATGTCCCCAATTGTAAACCACATTATTACGGATATCTACTTTTCCGCCATAAAAACCGTTCCCGTTCAATCCACCGCCAATACTCCAGTTACGACCATAATTATGTGCTAACAAATTATGGTGAAAACTACCTACATCACCACCAATAGTTGCTGCATAACCATGCATTTTTCCCGTCGGATATTTATCATGACCTGCCACATTTAGTGCTTCAGCAATCAAAGTACGCTGCAAACTGATGTTATGTGCTCCTCTTGAACTAAAAGATTCATCGATAGTCCAGCTAATCGAACAGTGATCAATAATACTATGATTTGCTCCTGTTAATCCCATTCCGTCAAACGTTGTTCCGCCACCGATACGCACTCTTAAAAAACGTACAATACCGTCATTTCCGGTCAAGCCAATAGGTGCTCTGCTAATCATAATTCCTTTTCCCGGAGCTGTTTGTCCTGCAATGGTTACATTAGGCTGACTAACCACTAAACGGGATTTTAACTGGATATTTCCCGAAACGTTAAAAACAATCGTTTTTGGTCCAATTTCCTGGTCCACAGCATCACGTAAACTTCCCGGTCCGCTGTCATTCAAATTGGTTACCGCAATAACTTTACCTCCTCTTCCACCTATGGCAAAACGTCCGTAACCTTCGGCACCAGGGAAAGCAATTTGTGCCGGTTTAAAAAACCACACTTTTCCTTTAGTTACTTCTTTATCAGCATTAATTTCATCCACTCTCCAGTAATAGCTTTTTAAATTACTCCACTCTTTATGATCAACAGTGGTCGAGTTTTTATTCAAATTGCCTTTAAATTCTAATGAATTATGATCAGCATTCGCTACTTTTTCCTGGCTTTCGCCAAAATAAAAATCATGAGAAACTGTCCCTTCCGGCGAGCTCCATTCCAGTTTAAAATTCTCTCCTAAAACTACATGCGCATCATTATTGGCAGGATTGGGCGTATGGGCCTGTTTTTTAAGATTAGGTAAATCCAATTCGAAACCATTAA
>NCET01000173.1 GCA_002280815.1 Flavobacteriales bacterium 32-34-25
TTTTATCTCCTTCGGTACGAATAATGATATTGTTGAATTCTTCGGCACTTGATAAATTACCAATGGTTTTTACTGCTAATTCGGTATTGTTACCTGTTATTTTTCCTGATGGTAATTCAACATTTTGAGCATTTAAGGCATCTCGAACTTCGGCAACAGTACAACCATAAGCGGCTAATTTTACAGGATCAATCCATAATCGCATCGCATAGCGTTTTTGTCCCCAAATTTGAACCCCACTCACACCTGGAATGGTTTCTAATCGTTGCGAAATTATATTTTCGGCATAATCACTTAATTCAAGTGAGTTTCGGGTATCACTTTGAAGTGTCATCGAAATAATAGACTCACTATCGGCATCAGCCTTAGAAACTACTGGTGGAGCATCGATATCTTTAGGTAAATTTCTAACTGCTTGCGAAACCTTGTCACGTACATCATTGGCAGCACTTTCAAGGTCTTTGTCTAAGTTAAATTCGATTGTAATATTACTGCTTCCCTGATTACTCGAAGAAGTGATGTTTCGAATACCATCAATAGCATTTACGGCTTTTTCCAGCGGTTCAGTAATTTGAGATTCAATAATATCCGAATTGGCTCCAGTATAATTGGTACGAATGGAAACCTGTGCTGGATCAATCGAAGGGAATTCTCGAACGCCCAAAAAGCTGTACCCAATTAAACCAAATAATATGATTAAAAGGTTCAGTACTATTGTTAAAACAGGTCTTTTTATACTTGTGGTGGATAAACTCATATATGATTTTAGATTTTAGAATTTAGAATTTAGATTTCTGATATTTAATCTGAAATCTAAAATCTGAAATCTGCAATTATTTAACTTTCACTTTTATTGGAGCATCATTTTTTAATGACATAACACCACTAGTTACCAATGTATCTCCTGCATTTAATCCTGAAAGAATTAAGATAGAAGCGTCGGTTCTAGTAGTAGCTTCAACCATTATTTCTTTGGCTTTGCCCATATTTGAAATAAAAACTTTTTTACCATCTTGTACAGGTACAATTGCTTCAGTGGGAACAACAATCGCATCGTTAATAGTGCTTAGCGGTAATTTTATATCGGCAAAAGTTCCAGGGAATAGCTTTCCATCCACATTATCAGCAATGGCACGAATTTTCAAGGTACGTGTTGTAATTTCTACTTCGGGCTCAATTGCATATACTTTTGCCGTATATTTTTTTGTGGATCCCGAAACATTAATGTCGATTATTGCACCCATTTTTACCTGTGCGGCATATTTTTCAGGAATTGAAAAACTGATTTTTACTTTTTCGATATTGACTAATTTGGCAACCAAAACAGTAGGAGTGATGTAAGTTCCCTGTGAAATGGAACGCAATCCAATTTTTCCAGAAAATGGTGCTTTTACCGAAGTTTTAGCTATTTGAGCTTTAATTAACTGACTTTGCGCTTTAGCTGAAGCATATTCAGCTCTGGCAATATCGTATTCTTCTTGACTGATGGCTTCTTTTTGCAATAAAAGTTTGGCTCTTCTTTCGTTTTCGGCTGCTAATTTTTCTTTTGTTGTTGTTTGGCTTAATTGCGCTCGTAGTTCGGAATCATTGACTTTAAAAAGCAGTTGACCTTTACCAACATTGCTACCTTCTTTAAAATTAATACTTTCTACAATTCCTGAAACTTCCGAACGAATTTCTACTTGTTCATTGGCTTCGATAGAACCTGATAAAGAAAGATTATTTTCAAAAGTTTGTGGTTTTACTATAATTCCATTTACTGCAATTGGACTTTTTTTATCCGATTTGTCTTTGCTTTTTTCAGAATCGCTTTTGTTTTCCATCACTCGATAAGTAATAAATGAACCCAATCCGATGATTAATAAGGCGTAGACTGTAATTTTAATTTTCATATAAGTAGATTTTGTGGTCAAATAGGATTTTTATAGATGAGCTTTAGGCTTCGCAAGTTAAAAGTTAATTTGATACTTGTAGGTACAACAATTTTAATTTAAATAAAATTTAACAAGTATAAACTTGGTGTTTAAATTACTACATCAAGGTATGACCTTAGTTTTAAAGAAAGGTTTATTTCTTTTTTTAAAATTACTAAAAAAAAAGTGCTGCTAGTTTGTGTTGTTGTTGCTAAGTTGTTTTATATTAGTTTTTTAACTGATATAATTCCAAATATTTTTTTTCTTGGTCAATTCTAAATAAACGGCTTTTAGGACAGCGTGTTCTGGTTTTTGCAAAGGAGTATCTTCTCGAACTATTTTTAAAGCTTTTTCTCTGGCTAAAGCCAAAATGTCTCTATCGCGAACAATATCGGCAATTTGAAGATTCAAGACACCACTTTGTTGGGTTCCCATCAGGTTTCCGGGACCACGTAATTTCAAATCGACTTCGGCAATTTCAAATCCATCGTTGGTGCGAACCATCGTTTCCATTCGGGTTTTGCTGTCTGAACTCAGTTTATGGCTGGTAATCAGAATGCAATAACTTTGTTCGGCACCTCGACCTACACGGCCACGCAATTGATGTAATTGCGAAAGTCCAAAACGTTCGGCACTTTCGATAATCATTACCGAGGCATTAGGGATATTTACACCTACTTCAATTACCGTTGTAGCCACCATAATATTGGTTTTTCCTTCCGAAAAACGTTTCATTTCCGAATCTTTATCGGCTGGTTTCATCTTGCCGTGAACAATAGAAATGGAATAAGTAGGAAGCGGAAAATCTCTGGAAATACTTTCGTAACCGTCCATTAAATCTTTGTAATCCATTTTTTCCGATTCCTGAATTAATGGATAAACAATATAGATTTGGCGACCCAAAGCAATTTCGTCCCTAATAAATTTCCAAATTTTTAAACGATTACTGTCATAACGATGTACGGTTTGAATGGGTTTTCGCCCCGGAGGCAATTCGTCAATAACCGAAATATCTAAATCGCCATACAAACTCATGGCTAAAGTTCTCGGGATAGGAGTGGCGGTCATAACCAAAATATGTGGCGGAATATCGTTTTTCTTCCATAATTTAGAACGTTGTTCTACACCAAAACGGTGTTGCTCATCAATAATGGCCAAGCCTAAATTATGGAATTTTACTTTGTCTTCCAGCAAGGCATGTGTGCCAATAAGTATTTGCAAAGTACCATTTTCCAGTTCTTCATGGATGATTCTCCTATCTGAAGTTTTAGTTGAACCAGTAAGTATTTTAATCTTTATATTCAGATTTTTAGCTAATTCTGAAAGCCCAATAAAATGTTGATTGGCTAAAATTTCTGTTGGCGCCATCAAACAAGCCTGAAAGCCATTATCCATTGCGAGCAACATACTCATAAAAGCTACAATAGTTTTTCCAGAACCTACATCCCCTTGAAGTAACCGATTCATTTGGGCATTGGTTCCCATGTCAGTTCGGATCTCTTTGATTACTCTTTTTTGAGCGTTGGTCAATTCAAATGGCAGGTGATTTTGGTAAAATTCATTGAAAAATTCACCAACTTTAGTAAACGGATGTCCTTTAATTTTATGTTTCTGAATCAGGTTTTTCATGATCAGTTGAAGCTGAATGAAAAACAATTCTTCAAATTTTAATCGAAATTGGGCTTTCGCCAAAGCATCGGCACTTTTAGGAAAATGGATATTGAATAAGGCGGCATTTTTTGGAATTAACTTTAAGTCTTGGGTTAAGTAATCAGGTAAAGTTTCTGAAAATAAGGCTTGTGTTTCTAAAAATAACTGCTGCATCATTTTGTTGATGACTCTGTTTGAAATCCCTCTATTGGTTAAAGCTTCAGTTGAAGGGTACACGGCTTGCATTGCCGAACGCAAACTTTGTTCGTGTTCACTCCAAAGCTCAATTTCGGGATGCGCCATATTGTACATGCCGTTAAACGAAGTGCATTTGCCAAAAATCACAATCACCTCATTCACTTTTAAAGATTCCCGAATCCATTTGTGTCCCTGAAACCAAACCAATTCCATTTGTCCTGTATCATCTACAAAAGTAGCTACAAGTCGTTTTCTGCCTTTGGCAAATTCTACGGTTTTAATATTGATAATCTTCCCGATAATTTGAACCTCAGCCACATTGTTTTGTAATTGATTGATTTTATAATATCGGGTGCGGTCAATATAACGATTAGGGTATAAGTTGAGTAAATCTCCATATTTATGAATCCCTAATTCCTTACGAAGCAATTCGCCCCTGCTGGGACCAACGCCTTTTAAGTATTCGATAGGAGTGAGTAGGAGATTATTAGAAGACATTTAGGGGTTTAGATTGTAGATTAAGGATTTATAATTTTAGATTTAGAAAATTAGAAAAGTTACTTGCTTCCATGAAATCTTTCAATTTTTGATCTTTAAATTTTAAAAAACGAAGATAGTTTTTAATTAGGAATTTTGAAAATACAGAACTTGTTTTTATTATCGTTTTAGAAGACGATATTTTTAATTATCGCTTAATTTAACGATATTTTTAATTATCGCTTTTTTTAGCGATAATTTTGTATCTTGCATCAAATTCTAATAATATGAAAGCGGTAATTACAGGTGACATTATAAACTCCAGAAAAGTTGCTTCGGCATTGTGGCTGGAGGATTTAAAAACAGTTTTGAATGTTTATGGCAGCGAACCTAAAGACTGGGAAATTTATAGAGGAGATAGTTTTCAAATGGTTGTTGAAGCTATTGATGCGCTCGAAATTGCCTTTGTAATTAAAGCAACAATCAAACAATATAAGGAGCTTGATGTACGTATGGCGATAGGATTAGGTACTATTGATTATATTGCGGATAAGGTAACAGAATCGAATGGAGCGGCTTTTATTAATTCAGGTGAATGTTTTGAAGATTTGAAAAAGCAAACACTAGGCATACAAACTCCCTGGGAAGAATTCAACAAGAGTTTTGCTATTATTTTTTCTTTTGTCTTGATGGTTGCTGATAACTGGACGAGTACTTCGGCTGAGATTCTTAAAAAAGCATTGGAAAATCCAGAAATTAATCAAAATCAATTGGCCACAGCCTTAAATAGAAAAAGTCAGAGTTCTATAAGTGCTTCGCTAAAAAGAGCGGGTTATGAAGAGTTAAAAAATATGATTGCATTTTATAAACAAGAAATCAAAAAACAATGGTAGCATTATTTTTAAGTTTAGTTTTAGCACATTTAGTAGGTGATTTTTTGTTGCAGCCTACCACTTGGGTGAAAGATAAAAAGAAGAAAAAAATCAAATCGAAGTATTTGTATTATCACGTTGGACTACACTTTTTATTGTTGTTGATTACGACTCAATTTGATAGCAACTATTTTTTAGGTATTCTTTTTGTGGCTTTGAGTCATTTTGGAATTGATTGTACAAAATTATATTTCGAAAAAAAGAAAACGGAAAAACTCTGGTTTTTCGCCGATCAGCTGTTGCATTTGGCGATAATTGCTTTAGTAGTTTATTGTTATTTTCCGTACCAAATTCCTATTTCTAACTTGTATTCGCAAGAAAATTTGGCTTTAATTACTTCTTTGGTTTTAGTAACTTATGTAAGTGCGATAGTTTTAAAAGTTTTGTTGTCTAAATGGAGTGATCAACTTATAAAAAAAGATGATGATGACACCAATAACGCTGGGAAATACATTGGGATTTTAGAGCGTTTGTTTATTTTCTTCTTTGTGGTGATGAATTTTTGGGAAGGAATTGGTTTTTTATTAGCGGCGAAATCAATTTTTAGATTTGGTGATTTAAAAGAATCCAAAGACGTTCGATTGACCGAATATATTTTGATAGGAAGTTTATTGAGTTTTGGATTGGGAATTCTTTGTGCTATGCTATACAAGAACTTTATAGTTTAACTACAAAGTTTTTTTACCGCAAAGTTGCGCAAAGTTTTACGCGAAGAGTTTTACGCGAAGTATTTTATTATTATGTGTAATATTATGGTAAAAAAAAGATTCGCAAAGAATTTTAAAAAAAAATCTCTGTGAATCTGTTTTATCTTTAAAATCCGTAGGCTAAATAAATTATACTGGAATTTGCTGACTCAAGCAATGTAAAGTCCCGAATCCCCAAATTAAATCAATTGCACTAATGCCTATGATTTCTCTGTCAGGGAAGCATTCGGCTAGGATATTCAAAGCTTTTCTGTCGTTTGAGTCATTGAAAGTTGGTACTAAAACACAATTATTTAAAATTAAGAAATTAGCATAACTAGCAGGTAATCTTAAATCTTCAAAATCCAATCGTTTTGGCATTGGTAAAGTTACAATTATTGGCGATTTTCCGTCTTCCAATTTAGCATTTTGTAAACGCTTTAAATTGTCTTGTAAAGGCTTGTAGTTGGCGTCTTTTGGATCTGTTTCTATTATAGTTACAATGGTATCTTCATTTACAAATCGAGCCAAATCATCAATATGTCCATGAGTATCATCGCCTTCAATTCCGTCGCCTAGCCAAATCACATTGGTTACGCCTAAATATTCTTTAAAAATAGCTTCGTAATCTTCTTTGGTGAAACCAGTGTTACGAACTTGGATGCTTGGGTGCATCAAGCATTCTTCGGAAGTTAATAAAGTTCCACGACCGTTTACATCAATGGCACCACCTTCTACAATTACTGGTTTTCCTTTGTAAGTTACTTGTGTTAAAGGTATTTTTAAGAAATCCGACACTTTTGCAGGAACATGTTTGTCCAGTTGGAAGTTTTTATATTTTGCCCAACCGTTAAAGTTGAAATTCAAAGCTTCTCTTTTTCCATCCTTGTATATTACAATAGGACCAGAGTCGCGCATCCAGCTGCGATTGGTTTTTTGGATGATAAACGAAACCTGATCTAGATTTACTCGTGCTCTGTCAAGCATATCGCTTACTTTGGATTTTAGTTTTTCGTCTATAACAACTAAAAACACTTTTTCATAGGTAGCCACTTTTTTTATAAACTCTACAAATGCCCACTGAATTGCTTCGTATTTCCCTGGCCAATCGTTTCCGTTATGTGGAAAACAAAGTAAAATTCCCTCTTGTTTTTCCCATTCAGCAGGAAAACGTCTGTTTATAGTTGTCATAAAAAAAGGCTAAAAATTATAAGACCGCAAATATAAGCATTCGTAAGGAATTTGAAATAGTGGTAGTCAATTAGCACTCAAAATAAAAAAATAACATTATTTTAAGGATATGTGAGCTGGGGTGAATTTTGTTTTTAACTTTTTGGTAGTCAAAGTAATATCGTATTTTTTTATATCTAACGTAGGAAGAGGTAAAGAAAAAGTCAGTAAATATGGGAATTATATAACTTTAAAATAACAATTATCAGAATTATATGATTTATATTTGCATAAAATTTTAAAAACAAAATATAAAACAAATAATCATGAGAAAGAAAATTGCAACCGTATCCTTACTGGTACTTTCATTTGCTGCAAGTGCACAAAATATGGGAACAACTTCTACAGAAAAATCTGTTGATGTAAATGCTTATAACAAATGGTCTATTGAATTGAATGGTGGTGTTAATAAAACAACCGGAGCAATGACATCAGGTTTTTATACTGCAACACCTAATTTTTTTCATGCGGATTTAGGAGTAAGATATATGTTTAATCCTAAGTTTGGTTTGAAATTAGATTTTGGATATGATAAATTGAAAGAAGGTAAAGAATCTTTTGCTTTTGATTCAAATTACTTCAGAACTGATTTACAAGGTGTAATTAATTTAGGAAGAGTTTTAAATTTTGAAACTTGGACTAACAGAATAGGGTTATTAGGACATGGAGGTTTTGGAGTTTCAATGTTGACATCAGATGGATTTGATGGCGAAGATTATATGGCAAATGGAATTGCTGGATTAACTACTCAAATTCGTTTGTCTAATTCAGTTGCTTTAACAGCTGATTTTACAGGAATTATAAATGGTAATCAAACTAATAATTTTGACGGGATGTCACAAACAAACGCAAAAGCTTTTAACGGAAGTATTTTTAATGCGTCTTTAGGTCTTACTTTTTATCTAGGTAAAAATAAAAAACATGCTGACTGGGTTGGTGAATCTGATAAATTTGATGCCTTAGAAAACAGAGTTGCTTTAATCGAAACTGGTCTTATTGATTCTGATAAAGATGGTGTAGCTGATTTATATGATTTAGAACCAAATTCTATTGCTGGTGTAGCTGTTAATACAAAAGGACAATCTATTGATGAAAATAAAAATGGAGTTCCGGATGAAATGGAAAGTTATTTAGATAGCAGATATGCGCTAAAGAATACTAATCTTACTAACAGTACTGTTGAGGAATTAATTAATGGTGGATATGTAAATGTATATTTTGATTTTAATTCATCAAAACCAACAAATGCATCGTTATCAGGAGTTGACTTTTTAATTAAATACTTGAAAAACAATCCATCTAAAAGTGCAGATATCATAGGATATGCAGATGAAGTAGGAAATTCAAGTTATAACCAACAATTGTCTCAACAAAGAGCTGAAGCGGTTAAAAACATTGTAACTAATGCTGGAATTGATGCGTCAAGATTAACTGTAAAAGGTAATGGAGAAGATGCTTCAGTGAATAAAAATTCTGCCGAAGCACGTCAAATCGTAAGAAGAGTTACTTTTAAAGTGAATTAATTTTTTACAAATAAATAATAAAAGGCTGTTTCGACTATAAAGTTGAAACAGCCTTTTTTTTTGTGTCTTATTTTATCGGTTTGTTTTTAAAGCCTTAACATTAAAAGTATTTTTAGATCTAATTTGATATTATTTTTCCTGTTTAAATTAAAGATTTCATAATAATGGCTTAATCCAAAACCTTTGTTCGAAATCTATTTTTGCTTCAAACAAATAAATTATAAAACATGAAAAATTTTGGAATTTCATTATTGGCCGCTCTTTTTATTTTGTGCAGTTGCGAAAATGATAAAGGCGATGATAACAATCAGGAAATTGAAGTAAACGAAGATGTTTCCAGCTTTAAAGAAATAGGAACTATTACTATAGGAGGAGAAGCTGCAGCCGAAATTAGTGCTTATGACGAAACCACTAAAAGACTTTTTACGGTAAACAATAGTGATACAAACCAAATTGATGTAATTGATTTAACTGATCCAACAAGTCCTAAAAAGTTAGCTTTAATTGATTTATCGGTTTATAATGGTGCATCTAATAGTGTTTCTGTTTACGACGGGAAATTGGCAGTAGCCTTAGAATCGACAGTAAACAAACAAGGGAACGGAAAAGTAGTGGTTTTTAAAACTTCTGATTATAGTTTGATTAAAGAAATTACCGTAGGTGCTTTGCCTGATATGGTTACTTTTTCGCCAGACGGTAAATACATTATGACTGCTAATGAAGGAGAACCAAATGCTGATTATTATTGAAGTTACTAATAATTATGCGGTAACAACTTTAAATTTTGCTGCTTTCGAAAGCCAGTTAACAACTTTGAAGACCAAAGGATTTAGAGTTTCTAAAACAGCTAAAAGTTTTGCAGCCGATATTGAACCAGAATACGTTACTATTTCGGCTGATTCTAAAACGGCTTGGGTTACTTTACAAGAAAATAATGGTGTGGCTAAAGTTGATTTGGCAAGCAAAACCATTACTTCTGTTTTTGGATTAGGATATAAAGATTTCAATACTGTCGAAAATGGAATTGATGTGAGTGATAAAGATTTGACTGTTGCGTTTACTCCTTGGAAAGTAAAAGGATTGTTTATGCCGGATGCTATTGCGAGTTATACCGTAAATGGAACGCCTTATTTTATTACAGCTAACGAAGGTGATGCTAGAGAATATGATGATTATGCTGATATAGCTAGATTAAAATCATTGACTTTAGATGCGACTGTTTTTCATGATGCTGCCACTTTGAAAGCCGATTCTAAAATGGGACGTTTGAATTTAGTTTCGACCGAAGGAGATACTGATAACGACGGAGATTTAGATGAATTAATTAGCTTTGGAGCGCGTTCGTTTACTATTTGGAATGGAAATTCCGGAAGTTTGGTTTTTGATAGTAAAAATGATTTAGATAAACGTTCTAATGATTTTGGTACTTATGATGACGGTCGTAGTGATGACAAAGGTTCAGAGCCAGAAGCCGTGGTAGTAGCTAAA
>NCET01000003.1 GCA_002280815.1 Flavobacteriales bacterium 32-34-25
TTTATAAATTATCACTCAACCTTAAATAATCATGACTGACTTAAAAAACAAAAATGCGTTAATTACTGGCGCAGGAAAAGGAATAGGAAAAGCCATTGCAATTGCTTTAGCTAAAGAAGGCGTAAACATCATTTTAGTAGCAAGAACACAAGATGACATTGATGCCGTAGCATTAAAAATCAAATCTTTAAGAGTAAAAGTATTAGCAATAACTGCTGATGTTTCCGATATTAATTCCGTTAATGCAGCTGTTGAAAAAGCCTTGGCCGAATTCAAAACCATTGATATTTTAATCAATAATGCCGGAATTGCGGCTTTTGGAAAATTCTTAGAATTAGAACCAACGGAATGGGAACGCATCATTAAGGTAAATTTAATGGGAACCTATTACACTACCCGCGCCGTTTTACCTAATATGATTGAAAGACAAACAGGTGATATTATCAATATTTCATCAACAGCGGGATTAGCAGGAAATGCGCTAACAAGTGCTTACAGTGCTTCTAAATTTGCTGTTTTGGGATTGACCGATTCGCTAATGCAGGAAGTGCGCAAACACAACATTCGGGTTACTGCTTTAACGCCAAGTACTGTGGCTACTGACATGGCAAAAGAATTAAACTTAACCGATGGAAATCCCGAGAAAGTAATGCAATCGGATGATATTGCCGAATTAATCATTGCTCAGTTAAAACTTAACCGACGCGTGTTTATTAAAAACAGTAGTATTTGGTCAACCAATCCCTAAAAAATAAATTCCAAATTCCAATTATTGGGATTCCTTAAAAACTGAACAAAATGGAACAATATTTAAGACAACTCATTTCGATTGAGTTTACAGACAAAAAAGAAGTTTACAACGGCTTTCTTATCGACTATTCTGATGATTGGATTTTATTAAGAAATAATCCTATTGACTTTATAGTTGATGGTTATGTTATTCTTAGAAATAAGAATGTAGAAAACATTTACAGAGATGAAGACATTGAATTCACTGAAAAAGTAATTCGCTTAAAAGGAGCCAAAACAAATGCTGAAGACATTATTCCTATCAAAGATTTAGATGCTATTATTCGCTATATTGATAAGAAACACGGAGTTTTTCAAATTGCAAAAAAGTCAGCTAAATCGGCTTATTTAGGAAAACTGATTGAATTAAACAATGAGGAACTGACTATTGACTTTCTAGATATCAGAGGTGAATTTGGAGGTGAATTAAGTTTCGATCCCGAAAAAATAAGAGTCATTGAATTCGATACTGATTATATCAATTCGTTAAAATTATTAATTTAGGATAACAGAAACTAAATTAATAGCTACAATAAAAACCATTAAGAAGTTGAGTTTATTAAGCCTTTCTACTTAAATTCCTTAATTTTCTTAATGGTTTAAAATTTAAAACTTCTATATATAGTTACTATTTTTTATTTTGAACCGTTTCTCTATTTTTTTGTTCTTTTAAAATAGTATTCATATGGGGCTGCGTTTCTTTTTCAATATCACTTTTTGAAATTTCCAAACTATTAGGACTTGAAACTAACTGATACCACGGTTTTGGTTGTCCAAATGGATAAGCGCCAAAAACAATTACTGGAGTTCCTTTTACTTTTACGTTTTCATCATCCTGAAGTACCCATTCATCAGCCCAGGTATATAACTTTTTAGCATCACTTTCCTGAAGTCTCAAACAAGAATGTGAGGCTGGATAACCCGGTAATTCATATTGATGCCATCCTACACCTAGTTTATTTTCAATGTTAAAATTCCATTTTAAATCCCACTCATCATTAAAAGTACTGGTTGTTTCTTCGGCTTTCCAATTGGTAAAAAACAATCCTGTTGGCGTTTTATCTTTTTCTCTTCCCATATTAGTTGGACCTGTGTAAACCAATTCTCCGTACTCATAAGCTCCAAATGTTTGTGTTGGATAGGAAAAATAAATAATTTTACTAATGTCTTTCAAATAAGGAACCTGAAGTGGAAATGGCAAATAATGGGATACATCACCTTTAGTGTCATTTGGCACAACAATAGAATCTAATTTCTTAAGATTTTTTGCATCTATTCTATTAATAGCAGAAACAATATGAAATTGCGTGCTGTCATTTGCTGTTTTTTCCAACCAACTTTTAGTCTTTTTAAAATGATAAGTGATATTATTGGGTTTCTTACGTTCAATTTTTACTTCCTTTTTTTCTTCTTTTACAGTTTTGTTATTTTCTTTACAAGAGAACAAAACAGCACAAACTAATGCACTAAGTATAAATAATTTTGGCTTCATAATAATTCAATTTTAATTGTTTTAAAATTACCTCATCCACACGCCAATTGCCTTATACAATTAAACAAAGAGTTTATAAAATTTAAACTTTGAAAAAAACAAAAACCATGAAAATATTTAAGAAAGTTAAGAATACTTACAATCTTACTTTTCTTAATTCCCTTCATGGTTAAAAAAAATTTATATGGACTTTATAGTAAAAATTAAAAACCATTAAGAAAATTAAGTTTATTAAGCCTTTCTACTTAAATTCCTTAATTTTCTTAATGGTTTAAAACTTATATGGTGAAAAAATTAAAATAAAGCCGAAGCAAATTCCATTCTTACGCTTCCGTCTTCATCAATTTTAGTCAGATTGATTTGGTGTAAAGTATTGACTAATTCTGGATTCCAAGGCGTTTTTACTTTTACGTAATTCTCTGTAAAACCGTGAATGTAGCCTTCTTTATTTTCGCCTTCAAATAAAACCGTTCTGCTGGTTCCTAATTGACTTTCGTAAAAAGCACGACGTTTTTTGACTGATAATCCACGTAACATTTTACTGCGTTTCGCTCGAACATTTGACGGAACTACGCCTGGCATTTCGGCAGCTTCAGTATTATCACGTTCTGAATACGTAAAAACGTGTAAATAAGAAATATCCAAATCATTTAGAAAATGATAGGTTTCTAAGAAATGTTCATCGGTTTCTCCAGGAAATCCAACAATAACATCCACACCAATACAGGCATGAGGCATCACTTCGCGAATTTTATTCACTCTTTCAATATAAACTTCACGCAAATAACGGCGTTTCATCAACTTCAAAATATCATTACTTCCGGATTGCAGTGGAATATGAAAATGCGGTACAAACGTTCTGCTTTTCGAAACAAATTCAATTGTTTCATTTTTCAATAAGTTTGGTTCAATAGAGGAAATTCGCAATCTTTCGATTCCTTCAACCTCATCCAAAGCCTGAACCAATTCCAAAAACGTATGTTCGTGTTTTTTATTTCCGAATTCTCCTTTTCCATAATCGCCAATGTTTACTCCAGTAAGCACAATTTCCTTGATGTTTTGCTTCGAAATTTCATAGGCATTTTTCAATACGTTCTGCAATTCGTCACTACGGGAAATTCCACGAGCCAGCGGAATCGTACAATACGTACATTTATAATCGCAACCATCTTGCACTTTCAGGAAAGCACGGGTGCGGTCGCCAATGGAATAACTGCCAACATAAAAATCGGCTTCGGCAATCTCGCAAGAATGCACTTCACCCATGTCATTTTTAGACAAATCGTTGATATAATCGGCTAATTTGAATTTTTCAGTAGCTCCTAAAACCAAATCCACTCCATCTACATTCGCTAATTCTTCGGGTTTTAATTGGGCATAACAACCTACAGCAGCAACAAAAGCTTTATCATTCAGCTTCATCGCCTTACGCACCACTTGTTTGAATTGTTTATCGGCATTTTCAGTCACCGAACAGGTGTTGATGACATACATATCAGCCACTTCCTCAAAATCGACACGATCAAAACCTTCGTCTTGTAAGTTACGGGCAATTGTCGATGTTTCCGAAAAGTTCAGTTTACAGCCCAGAGTATAAAAGGCCACTTTTTTTCTGTTTTCCATAAGTAGTCTCTATTTAATGAAATCGTTGTCAAAAAAAATAGAGTGCGCAAATTTACATATTAATTACAAGAATTAAAATGCGATTATCATTATATTTGTAAATAGATTCTAAATTCAAAAATCATGCAATCGGCTAATTTACAAAAAGATAAACTAGAGTTAATTGATAAAATCATACACACGGAAGATCAAAGCACTTTGGATTTTTTAAAAGATGTCTTCAGCGATGACAATTCAGAATATAAATTAACTGATGAACAAAAGTTAATTGTAGAAGAAGCAACAGCAAAATACTATTCTGGAGAACAATCTTCTTTTACTTGGGAAGAGATAAAAAGCAATGCCAGAAAAAGCTTCAATGAAAAGAAATCTTAAATTTACTTTTCGAGCTAATATCGATACCATTGTTGCTTATGAATTTTATGAATCCAGACGCAAAAATCTTGGTGAGCGAATTTTGTATCATTTCGACAAAGGAGACTCGAGCGATAGCGAACAGACGAAGTAAATCACTTAACGTGAGCAGCTAGTGTGATTCCTCATTCTTCGGAATGACAAAACAAGGTGTATCTATCCTTAACTTAATGACATTACACTTCGGAACGGGCTATAAGGAAATCCGATGAGAGCGAAACTCTTTCAGAAGCCAACAAGTGCCTGTCCGAAGCATATAAATAGGAGTCCGAAGACCGTAACAGGCAGTCCGAAGCTCGTGGGAGGCTGACGGAAGCATGCAACAGGGACACGGAAGCTCGTGGGAGGGCATTCTTTTTGCTTCGGACTCCTTATTTTACTTGACTTAGCATAAAAATTGCTCCAATAAGCAAAAAATTTAAAATAATGATTTGTAAGGTTAAATTTCTATATTTGAAAAAAGTATAAAACGAGATAAAACCTTCTCCAATCTAACCGATTTTGGGTGTATATACGAAGGTTTGTTTCGGGTATATGCAAGTTATCTACAACTTTTCATTCAACCCTCCCATTTGCACTTAAAGTGTTGTATTCATTGACTTTATAAAAATGAACAATGCAAATTTAAGCAACAAAAAGCAACGAAATACTTGTTTTGTTGTACCCAATGTTGTACCTTCGTATCACGATGCACCCAATTGAAAACCCTTTATTTACAACACTTTCACTCGTTTGCATTACTTTACAAAAGTAGTATAACATTTCTAAATTCCTATTATTATGGCATCAGTAAAACTAATTTTAAGAACACATCAGGTAGACCAAACAGGACACAGCCCTTTGTATATCCGAATTATAAAAGATAGAAAAACGAAATTTATCACTGCTGGAGTGAAGCTAAAAGAGAACGAGTGGGATGAAGCAAAGCAGAAAGTAAAAAAGAACCATTCCAACAGTGCCCGGATGAATGCTGCATTATCTCAAAAGATCGCTGATGCTGAAGGTCAGGTTGCAGATATGGAACGCAAAGTAAAAACCGTATCGGTTAAAAAGCTCAAAGAAGCCATAAAGGGAAAAGAAGTGCCAAACTTTTTTGAATATGCCAGAAAGAGATTAGAGAAAATCAAAAGTACTGTTTCTTATTCCACTTACAGAGCATACACCTCTCAGGTTGATAAATTTGAAAAATATATGGGAACAAAGGATGTGTATTTTGATGAAATTACGGTAGCACTATTAAACGACTATAAATTTCATTTAGGAGATACTTTAGGCAACGGAGATACAACGCAACGCCTTTCCATAATTGTGCTCGGAACCATATTCAGGGATGCTATTCGTGAAGAAGTAATTCCCGAAACTATGTTTCCGTTTAGCAAAATAACCCTCAAAATCAGTTCTTCTAAAAGATTATTTCTAAACAAAAAACAGATTGATGATTTAACCCAATTAAAGCTCATAGAAGGCAAAAAAGCGATGATGTGGAGAGATTTATTCCTTTTCTCTATTTATGCCGGAGGATTGCGTTTTAGTGATGTTATCGAAATGCAATATTCCAATTACAATGAAGCTGAACATAAAATCAACAAACACATTCGTAAAACTGGAAGAGTACACCAGTTCAAAATTGGAAAAGTGGCTATAGATATTCTAGAAAAATACAAAAAAGTAAATGCCAATCACGATGATTTTATCTTTCCGATTATTATGGACAAAGAAGGCTATTTGAACAGCGAAGCAAAACGTTATTTTCAAACAGCAGCTTTCAATAAATTGGCAAATTGGCATCTAAAAAAATTGGGGACAAAAATAAAACTCCCTTTCGACCTTTCTTTCCATTTATCAAGACACAGTTTTGCAACCAATGCTTTAAATAATGGAATGAGAATTGAGCACGTTTCTAAACTTATGGACCACCGAGACATCAGCACAACTCAAGTTTATGCCAAAATCATTAGCGAAGAATTGGATAAAGCAGTTGACAATTATATTTTTTAAAACACAACGAGGGTAAAATTTACCTTCCAAATTAAAACGAGGGTAAAAAAACAACTTTTTTACCTTCGTAACTAAAAACCTTAGTAAAATAAGGGAAAATAAAAGTTGTTAATAACTCATTTGAAATCCTTTAACAAGGATTTTTTTTAATTTATAATTTTACAAAAGAGAAAACAAGTAATTTTTAAAGCATTCGAAACGAGTGATAAACGAACACTAGTTGAAAACACTAGGACTTCCAAAAAGCAACCAATTTAAAACCGCTTTTAATTACCTTTCAATACTAAATGAATACAAAAAAAAACATATTAAAATTTGAATTCAAAGGATCAAAATATGCAAACAGCTCCGTTTGTAGAATTATTGGCAGTGCCTTCGGCTCTAGCCAGAAATCCTTTATTTGATATAATCGTTGAAGAAAAAATCACTATTCAAAACTATTGCAATGCTTTAATTGCAAAAATTCTAGAACTCAAACAATCCCAATTTCCTGCATTTATCGATTATCAATTCAACCAGGTGAAGAACCCGGAAATATGGATATGTAAACTCGAAAAATTATTAGCCAATAATGAAGCCTTTTTCAGTTCCAAAACAGCTATGAGTAGATACAATAAATTGTATTTTTTAATCGAGAAAAAACGAACTGAGCTGCAATCTTCCAGAGTAAAAGAACCTGTAGTAAAAACTCCTAAAAAATTCATTAATGCTGAAAGTGAAGACCGTCATTTCTCATTTTATGAGATAAAAAAGCAGTTGGATAATATCAATGATGACAATCAAAAAATATTGTTGTTAACAAAAGAAATGTTTGAATACCAACAAGCTAATATTGAGTTTATCAATCAAAAGACACCGTTTTATGATGCACAATGCACCAAAGAAATAGAGAATATTTATGCCTTACAAAAAATACAAGCGGCAATTGAAGAAGCTCAAAAACTAAAATTAAGCAGCCCAAATCCAAACAAAAAACTAAAATTCAATGGAAATCTAAACCAATTAGTAGATATGTTTTACCAATTAAATCGCGAACTTTTTATTGATGGCAAACCTTATATTGACGAAAACACAAACGATCTAGCGGATTGGATTGTAAATTCCTTCTTGGATAAGGAGGGTAAAGAAATAAGTCCCCTAACAGTCAAAACAATCCTCAAACCTTCCAAAGAGGATAAACGTCCGAACACCCATAAAAGACTGGACATCGACAAATTGCTTTAAACAAAATGGTCCCCTGGAGACCAAGTGGGGACTAAAAGACTTTTTACAACTTCTCACATTTGCACCATAACAATTTAAAACTTTTAAAAATGGATGCAATTATCTTCACAAAAGACCAGTTCACAGATCTAATGTCAAAATTAGACACTATTCAAAGCCAAATCTCTATCAAGGCTGACCCTAAGAAAGAAACCTTTCTAGACAATCAAGAATTTCTTTTATTGATGAAAATTTCAAAACGTACAGCTCAAACCTGGAGAGACGAAGGCAAAATTTCATTTAGTCAAGTGGGAAACAAAATCTATTACAAACTTTCTGATGTTGAAAAACTCCTTACGGAGCATTACAACAAATCTTTTAAAGGAAGATAGTATGAGCACCTGCAACGGAACTTGTGAGTTTTGCGATTGCAAAACTCACACAAACGAGAACCAACAACCTGTCACCCAGAGCTTGTCGAAGGGCAACTATTAACCATTAAATTAAAACTATGGTAACCATTTTCAAGAATTTCAACGAGGTTGTTGAACACAAAACAATTTCAACAATTTTAGAAGAAATCAAAACAGGAAAGTACCGACCGGGCATAATTTACTTGCGTAAATCACTTGCCGAAAACAAAACGGAAGCCTACAATAAAGCCAAAAAATCACTTCCAGCATTCACACCTTCGGGAAAGTTTGTTGGAGGTCGAAAATTAGAATTCCTTGCCAAATATTCCAGTTGTATCATTCTGGACATTGACAAATTAAGTGCTGCCGATTTGCAAAATGCAAAGCATTTGGCCAATCAAAGTGAATTCACATTTGCCAGTTTCATAAGTCCATCAGGTAACGGATTAAAAATTCTAGTTAAAATAAATTCAGACAAAGCCAATCACAAAGAAGCATTTCTCTTGGTACAAGCACATTATGAGGCTATTTTAAAACTGGAAATAGACAAATCGGGCAAAGATTTAACGAGGTTATGTTTTTATTCCTGGGATGAAAATTTATTTCTAAATGAAAATTCAAAATCCTTTAGTATTGTAAATACAGTCGAAGTGCCATTAATTGAAACGCAGCCAGAACCAAAAACCAAAAACCCTGAACCTATTTTAGATTACGACGCTATTTACAACCATTGCGTAAATTTTACCGAAAAAAAAGTGCAATTTGTGAATGGTAGTCGCAACGTATTCGTACACCAACTAGCGTGTAACCTAAACCGAAAAGGAGTTGCATTAAACGATGCTTTGGGATATATTCTAACCGATTTTGGATATGATGAAAAAGAAGTAACACAAGCTGTTAATAGTGCCTATGGAAACATTCACGAGTTTGGTAAAAATGAGAAATTTGAACAACCTAATAAACCCAAAAAAGCAGCGACTTTTTCAATAACAGATACTACTGACGATGACGACGACGACAAACCAAAACCAACACAAATAGACCGTTTAGAGCTGTTTTTATCAACAAGATATGTATTTCGACACAACATTGTGTCCGGCAAATTAGAGTTCCAGTATTTCGGTAAAAGAAAGTGGAATGTAATGAACGATTTTATTGAAAATTCAATGCTTCGTGAATGTTTAAAAGGAAGAATTAGAACAAACCTTTCCTCATTGCGAAATTTGCTGAACTCTGATTTTTGCCCCCTCTTTAATCCGTTTGAAGATTACTTTTTCAATTTGTCTTCTTATGACGAAAAGACCGATTACATTACCCAACTAGCAAATACCATTACTACCACAAAACAGGACCTTTGGCAGCAATGTTTCAAAAAATGGTTAGTCGCAATGGTTGGGTGTGTTCTCGATGAAAAAGTTATAAATCACACGGTTATTGTCTTTAGTGGCAAACAAGGATTAGGAAAAACAACCTGGGTTGAAAAGCTTGTTCCCAAGCAATTGAAAGAGTATTTATTTTCCGGAACCATAAACCCAAACAATAAAGATACTTTGGTCCAACTGGCGGAATGTATGTTAATCAACTTGGACGAACTAGAAAATCTAAACCGTTCAGAAATTGGATCACTCAAAGAAATCATTACAAAAACCCAAATAAGAATGAGAAAAGCCTATGGACACAATAACGAAACAATGCCACGTCGGGCATCGTTTGCCGGTAGTGTTAACACCGCTCAGTTCTTAAACGATAGTACAGGCAGCCGAAGATTCCTTTGTTTTGAATTGGAAGGCATAAAATACCAACACGATGTAGATATTAATATGGCATTTTCACAAGCTTTGTTTCTTTTCAAAAGTGGTTTTAGGTTTTGGTTTGACCAGGAAGAAATCAAATCCATCACAGAAAATAACGAACAATACCAATTGCACAGTCCAGAAGAAGAATTGCTTTTAACGTGGTTTGAACCTTGTGAAAGAGAGAATGCCTCATTATTTCTGAATGCCTCACAAATTGGAGCTAAATTAGCTGAAAGGGCAAAGATTAACTTGAATGATGGAACAATAAACAAAATAGGCAAAGCATTAAAGAAACACAACTTTGTAAGACTAATGAGAAAAGGCAGTCCAGTGTATGCTCTAAAAGAGTTTTCTTATGAAGAAGTGGATGAAACCAACAAAAAATCCGAAACAGAAAAGTAAATTTTAACAAAAGTGGAAATTAAAAGTTTCCGCTTTTTTTCTGCAATCTGATTCCTAAAACCTACCTTCTGAAAAAAGGGTGTAAGGGGTGTAACCACTTTTCAACACAAACATATTTTATTTTTTTTCTTTTCAAACTTTCGGGTAATATCAGACCATAACAACGCAAAATAATAAAGTAATCGGATTAGTTTGCTCCCATACAGCCCTATTAGTCCATTTTTTTTATTCCAAAAAAATAAAAAATGTTTTACCCGTTTTTTCCTTACACCCTACACCCTAAATTTATTTTCACTTTTTTACACTATTTTTCTTCCTTTTACTGTTTTCCTCAATTTACTATAGAATGCTTTTTCTTATATTTACAAGCCAACTAAAGAAGAAGTTTAAATAATAGTGTTAATGCATTACAATACCGACATAAATATCATTGGAAGCATCCCTGATTATCATTTGATATACAAGGCGTTGCCATTGCTTTTGAGTGATCCGAAGGAATTAGAAAACATTTTGGTTATTAATAATGAGTTTGATTTTAGAACCGAAAAATCACGTAAAAGGTTTTTATCCGTTTTAAATTCCGCTTTTGTTAGCAAAAATAAAACAATTGATGAATTAGCTTCTGTATTAATGCTGTATTTTAAAAATGATGAAAATGCACAGGCCCTTTTATTATTCTGGCTATTTAATACAAATAACAAGTTGTTTTTTGAGTTAAACAGAGACGTGTTTCTTAAATATTATTTTCAGGGTAGAGCTGAATTACCAAAGGAAGCGGTAATAGCTTACATAAAAGATTTGATTAACAGAGTTGATGAATTAAAGGGAAAATGGTCAGAAATAACAATTGATACTATTGCTTCTAAATACTTGACAATTTTAAAAAAACTAAAATTATTAGAAGGAAATCAAAAAAAGAAATTCACTTTAATTAGGGTTTCAGATGAACTTCTGGCTGTATTTATTCATCTTATCGATTTATTGGAAAATAGAAAAGGTAATTTCCTTGAAGATGATTTCCTTGGTTTTACGTTCATTTCCAAAGATAATATCTTGGACAGATTAAAACGAATTGGCAAAAAAGATTGGGTGAAATTAAATTTCAATGGTGTAGCCTTACAAGTAGAACCGGTTTTCAATAACAACAACATTATAGATGGCATATTTAGACGAACATAAAGCAAAATTTGATAATTTAAAAGCTGTCTTGGATGAAAAGAATCGAACACAGTTAAGTTTAGTTGCTAACGGTGGCTATTCTATTCTCTTTACATATCCTCCAAAAGAAGAAAGCTTGTATTTGGATAAAGCAAAGGAAGTATTAGGCAAAGAAAATTTCGAAATAATAGATGTGAGCAAATTATTCGTTGAATTTATTGAGGATTATGACTTAAAAGACTTTGTTGAAGTGTACAACGATTTAAAACCCAATTCCTATAAAATATTTATAGATAATACTGGTTCCGATATAGATTTGTTTGATACGGTAGTAAATGCAATTATTGAAACTTCAAAAAAAGGTTTGATTCCTGTTTTAATACGAACAGGTATTTTTTACGGCACAGGCATCGAAAACATTAACATTACCCAACACAGCGGTATTAATAATCTAAATACTCCATTATTGATATTTTATCCTGGTGAAATTAAAGGAGACCACCACCATTTTCTAAACGCAAAACAATCATCTAATTACAGATGTACAATTATATAAGTAGCAAATTATGATTACAATTAAAGATATTCTGAAATTAGATCTTAATGAAGATATTAAAAACGTTATCGACCTTGAAGACCAATCGGAAAACGAAATACAATCAGAACTGGAATCCTATATCGTCACGGATGGTTTAGGAGAACATCTATCCTCTTTTATCAAACAATACACCAGTAATATTAAGGAAACCGGAGTTTGGCTTTCTGGATTTTATGGCTCGGGCAAATCCTATTTCGGTAAAATGTTGGGGTATTTAATTGCAAATCCATCTATTAATGGATCAACAGCTAGAGACCGATTTATGCCAAGATTGGCAGGGGTAAAAAACGAGAGTTTTATTAAAAATGATATTCTAAAACTGGATTCTATTAAGAGTACGGTTGTCTTTTTAGACATCGCCAAACAAAACACCGATAATGGTTTAGCTTTTACTTTATTTTCAAATTTCCTTAAAAAATTGGGTTTAAGAGATGATGTGTATGGCTATATGGAATATGATTTCTTGATAGAAGGAAAATTAGACTTAATACATAAAAAAGCACAGGAATTATTTGGAAAAGACTGGGACGAATTAAAGAAAAGTAACAAAGAAATTGCAAAAGCAATGCGACGCATTTATACGGCTATGGACTACTCTGAAGCCGAATATGAAGACACTAAAAAAGTGTATGCTGATAGCATCCTGAATTTTGATTCAGATCAGTTTAAAAATGAATTAGAAAAATACATTAAGAAAAATACCGATGAAAATATAGTTTTCATCTTTGACGAAACCAGTGAAGCAATTAGTCAGGGGAAATTCAAAATAGTTGATTTGCAGGCATTGAGCGAAAGCCTGTCAAGTATAAGTAAAAAGGTTTGGACTATTGCTATTGCCCAAGAAAAATTAGACAATGTAATTGTTAATGCCAACATTAACCGGAGCCAATTGACAAAAGTCACCGACCGTTTCAAAACAAAAATGCACTTAGAATCTACGGAAGTGGATGTCATTATGAAAAATCGTTTGCTTTTGAAAAAAGAAGACGCTTATAAAAATCTGACTGCATTTTATAAAAAAAATGAAGGTTTAGTTAGCGATGCTACCAATTTAAAATCAACTTTTCCAACCAAAACAGCATCGGCAGAAGATTTTGCAACCTATTATCCTTTTCACAAATACCAATTTGATTTGCTTCAAAAATTCTTGTTTAGTTCCAATGCTTTGGTAACAACACAAGTGGGTGCTCGTGGAATGATAATTACCACTTTTGACGTGTTGAAAAAATCATTGGCTGATCTTGAAGTCTATAAATTCACAACGGCTCACGATTTATGTACTCAAGCACAAACGGCTCCTCCTGCTGACTTGGATAATAAATACAAAAATGCAACACGAATTCTCGACAATGAGAATGTGGCTATCAATGGTGAAAAACTGTTAAAAACAATTCATTTTATCAACGAAGCAGAATTAATTGCCTCGCCAACGATTGAAAACATTACCAAATCATACAATCCGGATATTGAGAAATACTATGAAGTAAAACCGCTAATCGAAGAAGCGTTAAACTTATTGGTAGATGCAAAAATCCTTTTGGTGTCCAATAACAATTACAAAATCACTTCAAATTTAGAAGGAAAACTGTTAGAGGAAATGAAAGATTTCGATGTAGAGCTTTTTATCAAAAAAAGGGAGTTGGTTAACTACCTTAAAAAAAGTAATCTATTCCGTCCGGTGGCAACTATCAATGAAAGTGCAGTAGCGTATAACTTCAATGTATTAACCGATTTAGACGATGAAATTATTGGTTCCAATAATAAGAAATTAAAACTAACCGCTTACAGCCTTTTCAATATCAATGGAGAAAGAGAAGATTTTATCGAAGCTTTAAAATTAGACACACAGTACACAAAAGATGCCATCACCCTGGTTCCGGACAATGCTTCATTCAACACCATCGATAAATTACTAGAAGAAGTAAAACGATACGGTTTTATGGAAGAAAAATACAGTGGCACGGATGATGAAAAAATCAAACCAATTATCCGTGAATTTTCTGTTATAAAAAACGAAAAGGAAAAAGATTTAATGAACTTGATTAATGATGCCTACGAAAAAGGAGCTTTGATCTATATGTTCGACGAAAACCTATTGAATAAAGACAATTTCAAAAGCACCATAAATGAGGTTCAAAAGAAACTCATCAAAAACATTTACACTCAAAGACTGACTGCACAATTGCAAGAGTCCATAGGTGAAAAAGTTGTCAAAGAAGCCAGTTCCGATAAATTACACCGATATTTCTCTGGAGACGAATTTAAGTTTTTTGATACCAACGGTAATTTTGTGGGCGACCATCTTAAAATCGTCGAACAATTAAAAACCAAAATTAGCGACAGATACATTGACGGTAAAAGTCTCGAAGAAGCCTTTGCTTTAGATCCTTGGGGCTATTCTTATGGTACACTTTCTACCACTTTGGCAGTCTTGTTCAGGGCAGGCAAATTAGTGATAAGAACGAATGATACCGACTATTTCTCCTATACTGACAGACCAGCTCAAGAGGTCTTTATTACGGGTAGTAAATTCAAATCGGCTAGTTTCAAATCCATTTCAAAAACACTTTCTACCCAACAAAAAAGTGATTTAATCAATCAACTGATTGGTTTGGAATTTGAAAAACATACCAATAGAAAAATTACCGATACCTCCAGCGATTTCGATGTGGCAGATGGTGTTTCTGTTTTGGCAGAACAATTTGTAACTACGGTAAAAACGATGGAAAACACTGTGCCTGATTTCAACAAATTGTTTAAAAATTGCATCGAACAAAAACAGCTCCTTCAAGGATTTGTTTCAAAAACAACGGAAGCCAATTATATTGAAAAAGCCGAAGACTTCCTCAAAGAGTCATCTAGTTATGCAACAGCCATTAAAACCATAATTAAAACGGAGAACTTTGTAAAAAAGAATCTGGATAAGATAAAAGGATTTTCAAATTTTACTAAAGCTGTTGAAATAGAATTACAGAAAGCAAACATAAACAATGCTGTAATTGCAACCCAAACTAAACTTTTTGAGGAAGCTGTCAACCAAAATGTTATCGAAAAATTTGGAGATATTCAAAATAGTGCGCAAGCAATCAAAGACGAGTATTACAATTTGATGACTGCAAATGCCAAGAAAATGGCAGCGTCCTATAAAAACTTGAAAGCTGCTGTTGAAAAAGCACAATCCGATTTATCAGCTAATTTCCCGGCAGCACTCAATCGGGAAAATGAAAACAAACTGAAAGGCTTGTTGGACAATTGCAATAATAAAGTTTCAGACGATATCAATTTAGTCTTCAAAATTCATTGTCAAAACACAGGTTTTTCACTTTCAGACATCCTCAATTACATTGATTTAGTGCCCACTAGAGAGACTGAATTACAAGTGACAATCAGTAATTTTCTCAAAGAAGAACCTAAAAAGCCAGAACCGGGCCAACCAAAAAAAGTACAGTTTACAATCAATAAAAAGGTAATGACTGCCAAAGAGTATCGGGGATTATTAGCATATCAAATTCAGGCTTTAGCTGGAGTTGACAACGAGCAGTTAATTGATTTAGAAATAGTTTCTTAGTGTGTAATACCACCAAAAATAAATTCATATGAGTAATATTATTTTTCCATCATCTAATTCAAATCAAGTACTTAAACAAGAAAATTGTTATGGAATTGATTTAGGCACTACTAGTACTTTAGTATGTTATGTAGATGCTAAATCAGTAGATTTAACTAAAAGTGTTAAGATTCCGATACAATTTCTAAGTGTTAAACAAGAAAGCCCATTTGAATACGACCAAACCATTGAAGATGTAAAAGTAGCTTCCATTGTTGCAATTTATGATGGAAAACCTTATGTCGGAAATAATTTATACCATTTAAAGGGAAACACTGAATTTATTTATAAAAAAAATATTTTTTATCACTGGAAATTAGAATTAGGAATTGACCTTGACACTATGTATCCTGATGCTATTACTCCTAAACTTAATATGCCCTTTAAAATCGCAGGGGGAATATTAAATTATATTAGAATTCAGCATTTTAAAAATGAAACGCTGAACAATACCATTATAACCGTACCGGCATCTTTTCAGGCTAATCAAAGAATAGATGTTATCAAAGCAGCTGAAATGGCTAAAATAAAAGCTTCTGAAAATATGCTGCTTGACGAACCTAATGCTGCTTTTTTGGGATACTTCAATAGGCTTGAAAATCTTGAGAAACAAAATTGGGCTAATGATGTTCGTAATAAAAATATTTTAGTTATTGACTTTGGTGGTGGTACTTTAGACCTTTCTATACTTAATGTTGACTTCCGTAAAGATACTGGTATTGCTATCAGTAATAGAGCAATCTCTCGATATAGTGATTTAGGTGGTCAAGATATTGATAGATTAATTGCTGAAGAATTTCTTTTACCTATTTTCAAAAAAAAATCTCCCAATTTTGATTTGATTTCTAATGCTGACTTATCCGAAATTATTTTACCACAACTTTCGGTTATTGCTGAAAATCTAAAAATTGGTATTTGTAATAGAATAAGTCTTAAACTAGGAGAGCAAAAATTGGAAGACATCAATCTAAAAAGTATCGATTTCACACAAAAAGAGTGTATTATTAATTATAACAATCAATCGTTTGATCTTGAAAGCATTAAAATAACAGGAGAAGAATACAACACCTTTTTTGCTAAATTATTCAATGGTAAAAATTTCAGCTTCAAATATTGTGATAAAACGGTTTCCACTATAAGCCAGTCTATTACTGACATTATTGAAAAAGCCGATTTAACGCTACAAGATATTCAATATGTATTATTTGCTGGAGGAAGCAGTTTCAATCCACTTCTCAATTCATTGTGTACAAAAAAATTAAATGAAGCCATTCCTTTATCATCACACGAGCCAGATAAACTAGTTGCTGAAGGAGCTGCCGTTTATTCTTATTTTTTGAACATTCATAATATCTCATTAATTAAACCTATTACAAGTGATACTATCGGAGTTAGACTAAAAGATAACCGTTTTTATCCCATTATTGAAAAAGGAAAACCACTTCCACAAGAAGTGTCAGTTCCGGATTTTAGATTGCAATCAAATTTAAATTCAAAAGTAATAGTACCTGTCTGTATTAATGGTGTCGATTTTCCTATTGGTACAATTCGTTGTGATTTGGACGCCTTTTATGATATGGATACCATTATTAAAATTAACGCAACTATTTCTGCTGATAAAGTTTTTGCATTAAAAGTTTTTGCCAATGAAACATTAATTGGTGACGCCGTGTTTGAGAACCCTTTTGGTTTAGGTAAAATGTCGGAAGAAGAAATCGAAATTCACAAACTTAAAAAAGACCTTAATAAGGCAAAAGCAGAACAAAACACTAAAGATGAACGAAATATTTTGCGCTCCTTGATTTGGAAACATTATGAAAACGGTAATTATATTGGTACTATTGAGACTGCTGAATTATTTTTAAAACGTTTTAACGATCAGGACGATTATGTTTTGAATATTTTATTCTGTGCTTTAAAAAATCTAGGTCGTAATAAAGCTGCAGTTGAGGCTATCAAAAAGGCTATAGAAATAGATCCCTCCAAAAGTGATTATCATTATAATTATTCACTTCTAATTGAAATTAACGATGTTAACGAAGCACTGATATATCTCGAAAACCTAAATGACAACCATAAAAAGGAGAATATCATAAAATGTAAAATTATTTTATTGAAAAACAAATTGAATCAGGATGTAACCATTGATGCTGCTAAGATTGTGCAAGAGTATAAAATAAATCCCGCTACGTTTTCCAATTTTGAAAAAAGGGTTCTTTTAAAACCTATTTTTAAAATTATAAATGAACCATTTTCTTTTGTGGAACCAGACAAAAAACAAATGAATCAAATTAATAATAAAGATTTGCTAGACACGAACAATCTCCCGTTTTAGCGGCTGTATTGCTTTTGTCCCATTTACTAATTTCACCTCGCTTTAGCTCCAGCGATAATCAAACCCTAATATGCTAATACCTTTCAATCAATTATCGGAACAACAAAAAACTGTAATTAAAAATATTGCCCGCGAAGAAAAAGGAAATATTTTCGTGGAAGGACCTCCGGGGTCAGGAAAAACTTTAATTAGCCTATACACATTGAAAGATATTATATCGGAAACCAATATTAAACCGCTACTTCTGATGTATAATCATAGTTTATATGGCTATCTCAAAGTGGCTATTAATGATATTGGTATCGCTGATAATATAACCATTGCCACTAAAGACAAGTATTTTTGGGATTTAGCACGAGTTTTTAATATAAACATTCCAGAAAGCCTTAAAGTATATGATGATAAATATACTTATCTTCTAAAAATGCTCAATCAAGCCGATTTAACCGCTACGTTTGATGTGGCTTTAATTGATGAAGTTCAAGATTTAAATCAATTAGAATGGGCAATTATCAAAAAAATATCCAAACGAATTATTAGTCTGGGTGATTTTGATCAAGGCATTTATGAAACAGGATTAAATTATGAAATGGTTAAAAGCAACGGCGTCTATGCACGATTATCAGCTATTTTCAGATTTCATAAAAATATTGCCAAATTGGCTCAAATCTTTTCCAGAAAAAAAGAAAAACTGGAAGATAAAGTTACCAAAGATTCAAAAACACAACCTCTAGTTTATGATGTAAAAAGTAGTGAAGAATTTGATAAAATAATTGAAATTATAAAGGGTGTCCAACAAAACCGTAAAACAATAGGTATTATTTCACCTGATAGAAACAAATTGGCAGAGCTCTCTAATCATTTAAATTCAAAAAATATTCCTCAATTTTATTTTACCGATAATAAAACTTTGAGAACCCATAACTTTAACGATATAACGCCACTATTGTTAACTAGTTTCAGTGCCAAAGGGTTAGAATTTGAAAACGTGATTCTTTTTGGGTTTGATAAGGATAGTTCTATGATTGATAAACTGCAAAGAGAAAAGCGCTTGAATGATGTCATTTATGTAAGTATTACAAGAACCAATACGAATCTATTTATTGTAAGAACTCCTAAAACGATTAAAGAAATTAATGACATAGTAGTAGAATCAAGTAATGCTTTTGTAAATGAACCATCTATTGACGACCTTTTTTAAAACTATTTAAACAATGGAAATTTCTAAAATATATATAACGCTAAAGGAAGCCGAAAACCTTATTTTTAATAGGTTTTTGAACATTCCGACATCTAGATTAAAAGTGACTAAAGCTAAGGAACTCTTTAGCATTAATATTTTGGTAAATAATTTAGGGATTATCAAAACGGGCGAGCACAATTTGACCATTCTCTTCTCCGCGGTTAACACCTTCGAAATACCGGAAGTGGAAAAATCTTTGTTTATAAATAGTTTCTTTATGCCTGCAGGAATGATTAAAGAAACATCGAGAAAATTTAAAGATGAACCTGACACTGGATTCTTTAAAAGTGAAGAAATGCTTGAAACTATTCCATTTTATTCACATTTACGTAACGGTTTTGTTGGCGTTTATAAAGAATTGATAATCAATAATAACAAAAATAGCATCAATACTATTGGAAATAATTTCTTCAAAAATTTTGAAAATTTAACGCCTTTCAAATCCGCTATCATTAAAGAATTTATTGCTAACAATGATTTTCCGTTGTTACAATTTGACCCTAATACCTTTAGAGCTGATAAAGCCTATCGTGTTGCTTGGTTTCTTAAAAACACCAGTGATATCTTGGTAAATGGCAGTAAATTAGCTGAGAAAAAAACGGAAAAACAAAAAGCTAGTACTAAAGAATGGTTTAAGGATTTCCTTAATAACAACAATACCGTTAGCCTTCCTAAATTCATAACCACAATTCCCGAAGAATTAATAGAAGAACAGGCTTTTATTATGGGATATTATTTTGTGGCCTTTAATTACGAAGAGCTACTTGAAAATCCTAAATCTATAAAGAGCATTTTAGAAGTAGTACCCGCTAACATTCAGGAAGAAACCTATTTATGGGCCTATTTTTTCTTTAGTATGTTAAACAAAAATATGCTGCGCTTATTCTTTTTGAAATCGTTCCAAAACAACGAAATAACCCTTGAAAAATTAGCTTTACATACTGCCTTAAACATAGAAAATATAACATCTGACTTTATCTTTTCAAATTTAGAATTCATCAATTTACCTTTACAAAATCAAATATCAGAACTCTGGGAATTAAAATATGGTGTTCAAAATGGGAATCCAACTATTGTTCCTAAAAGCAATGTTATGGATGTTTTTAGCAATGCACTTTCCCCAAATAACATCAATAATATTGGTATTGTAGCGAGTTCTAATTTTGATTTTTTTGATGCTTTCATTAATATGGCTTGGATGAATAAAAAAACTTTTGCCCTTGAATTACAAAATCCAGAGGCTGTTTTTTACGGTGAAACTACGTTCGAAAATGAAGCATTTGTCAAAAAATTTAATATTAAACCTAAACCTTTTTCAAAATTATTAGACGCTAAAAAAAAGGTATTAGTGGTGTTTGTAGGTAAAGATAAACCTCAATTACTAAATTTCTATGCTGTTTGTTTAGGCGATGCAATTCAATTTCAATTTGATAAAATAGTTTGCATTTGGTTAGTAAAAGAATCTTCGGATGAAATACTGACCCCGAAATTCAGTCTTGAAAAAGACGAATTGAAAGGAAAAATTGAAAATGCTTTTGACAATAAAGTTCCCGTTGAACTGATGGTCAAAAATTGGAACAACCCGAATGATAACGAAATTAAACGAAATTGTTTCAACGCCCTCAAGGGGTATAAGACCAGTGAAATCGAAGTCGTTCACGAAAATTTCGATACCATCCAAGCACAATGGTTATTACACGGTAATACCGAGTTTTATATCCAGGACAAACCTAAAAACCTTTACGCATTTTACAACAGTATTTAATCCAGTTCTATAGATGAAACTCTCAGACCACGTTGACATAATCCGCGAACGTATATACAAATCATTCAACAACCAGTTTTCTCGTTTGGGTATTGCTCCAAATAAGCTAATAGATATCGACAAAATTCCTGCCGATACCCACACCAAAAGAAAGAAAATTGAAATCTTGATAGCCAGTCACGAAGGTGAAACAGGAACCTACGAAGAAGCACGTGAAAAAGCATTAGACGAACTAACCTTTACCTTGTTCAATCGTTTAGCTGCCATAAAAGTAATGGAAGCCCACCAGCTTTTTGCACCAGTAGTAACCAAACAAGCCGCTCACGGTGGTCGTTCTTTTGGTCATAAAATATGGTTAGAAAACAATCCCGAGAAACGCAATGACGATCTCGAAGGCTTGCGTGACTATTTCAAATACGAATTCAACAAATTAGGCGATGCCATTCCCCTATTTCATAAAAATTATCCTTATGCTTTGTTGCCTTATGTTATTGAGCTAAACGACATTGTCGATGCCTTCAATGCCGTAGAACAAGATGCCCAAATAGACGATAACATCTGGCAAAGCGATGACATTTTAGGTTGGCTATACGAAAGTTACAACAACGTAAAGAAACAAGCACACAAAGACTCTGGCGACAAAACCGAATACGACAAAGTAAGCTTGCAATCACAGGTTTATACACCTCGTTGGGTGGTAGAATTCTTGGTGCACAATTCCTTGGGAAAACTGTATCTGGAAATGTATCCCGATTCCGAGATTAAAGACGAGTACAAAATTGCCAATGTGTCATCCCGAGCGGAGTCGAGGGACAAAACAAGAGTTCGTGAACCAAAACCATTACACGAACTAAAACTCATTGACCCGGCTTCCGGTTCCGGGAACTTTCTGTTGTATGCTTTTGCGTTTTTCTATGCCTTATACAAAGACCAAATAGACAATTATGGTGCTAATTATGACGAAGACGACATCCCGAAACTGATTATAGAAAACAACTTACACGGTATTGATTTAGATGATCGTGCAGCACAACTAGCCCAACTAGGTTTATGGATCAAAGCCAAACAAAAAAACCGAAATACTACAACCTTAAACTTCAATGTAGTATCATCCGATTTCTATTTGCCTGATTTTGAAGAAGTGTTACCCATTTTTGAAAGTGGCATTTCTGACCAAAACCAACGCAAGATTGTAGAAGAAATTTGGAGCGACCTGCAACAAGCACACAAATTTGGTAGCTTGGTTAAAATTGAAGAAAAACTAAACATCAAACTGCACGGCGCTTTAGAGAAACAAAACGAAAACCAAATACGCCTGTTCGATGCCGATACCGTACAAGAATACGAACGTTTTACAGCAGACTTTTTCAAAAACCTTGAAACTGCTGTAGCACAATATGCCACACAACAAGGCAACTCGTTTTTGACAGATAAAACTAAAGATGCCATAACATTCCTGAAACTGATTACTCAAAAATACGATGTAGCAACGGCTAATCCGCCTTATACCGATAGTGGGAATTTTGGTCCTGAATTGAAAAAGTTTACAGAAGAAAATTACAAAAAACCTTATGCCTTTCATACGAATCTTTACTCCACATTTATCAAACGTTGTTTTGAATTGACTAATGAAAATGGTATGGTTGCGATGATTCATCCTAATACTTTTATGTTTATTAAAACATTTGAAAAAGTAAGAGAATTTATTTTAGCAAAATCTCATATTGATTTATTAGTTGATTATGGCTTGGATAGAGTTAATCTATTTGGTGGTGATATTTTGTTAGATTCAGCTTGTTGGTATGTTTTAAGTAAAAACAAAAACAAAAAAGATGGACTTTATTTAAACATAGCAATAAATCAGCAAGAAAAAGTAAAAAAAATTTCTTTTTATAAGGCAATTGAAGATGCTATTCACTGCGATAAAAATGAACGAGTAATTTATCTTAATCAAGACAAGTTTAAAAACATACCAAGTTATCCATTTATATACTGGATTTCTGAGGAGTTTAGAATGAAATTTGGTGGCGAATCCATTGGCGACAATAATAAAGCATTAACAGGTTTAATGACCGGTAATAATAATAAATTCCTTCGCTTTTTCTGGGAAATCAATCGTGATGATATTTCTCAATATTATCCTAATGACAAAAAAAAATGGATAGGTTATCAAAAAGGAGGACCTTTTGCAAAATGGTATGGTAATAATTGGATTTTATTAAATTATGAAAACAACGGTCAAAATTTAGCAACTACAGACAATAAAAATTTTTATTTTAAACAAGGAATTTCCTATTCCGCATCTGGCCAAAAGGGTGTTAGTTTTCGCTTTATAGAACCAAAATATTCATTTGACAAGGGCGGTTCTTGTGTATTTAACATAGAAAAGAAAATTTCAGATTTATATCTACTTGGTTTTTTAAATTCTAAGCTATGTATCTATATTGTAAATTGTTTAAACCCAACTGTTAACAGACAAGTTGGCGATATAAGAAGAATTCCATTAGTAACACCTCCAAAAGAAGATGAGAATATAATTGATACTTCTGCATCTATTTCCGTTCACATTCATAAAAAGCTCTGCAATTTTTCTATTGTTGAACTTGATTATTTGGTTTCACCAATTCATTTTGATTCTTCATCTAAATCTAATGAAATTAAGATTCTAGTTAAAACATATTTTAACTATGAAAACTATCTTTTGACACAAGTTCTCATCAACGAAGCCATTATCAACGAAAAAATATTTGAAGTCTATGAATTAACTGCATCAGACAAAGCAATGGTTTTGGCAAAGGAAGGTGAAAGCATAGGTGGTTTGCCTGTTACTGCAATAGCAAAACAAGCCTATTTGCAAAATGAAAATACAGAGTTTCCATTAAACAACATCAAAGATTTTATAGAAAATTTACCAGAAAAAGAATTCACTATTCAAGAACGTGAAGCCATAGAACAAGAATTCCAGAGCTTGTACCAAAGTAACAACGACTTGGAAGAATTTTGTATTCGCCATCAAGTCAATCCTATCAATGTTTGGCATTGGTTCAAAGAAAGCAATAGCATTCCAAAACAAAGAATGAACACCTTGGCAATGGAGTTTTTGGCAGACCTAATCCGGGAAATCTTGATGGAAGACGAAGACGGTATTATTCCGTTAGTGCCCAATGCAGGTGAAAAAATACTTTTAGACCGCATAGAAGAAAAATTCTTGGACAAAGGTTTTTCAATGGCGCAATATTCCGCTTTCGATGGTGTATTGGGTCGCAATATCAAAGAATACATCAACGGTCATTTCTTCAAAGCATTGTCAGATCACTTGAACTTGTTTATGTATTTACCTAAAACACCGTTTATATGGCACTTAACTTCTGGTCCAGAACAAGGTTTTGATTGCTACATCATTATTTACAAATGGAACCGTGATAAGTTGTTACGCATCCGTTCGGTTTATATTGAAAATCGGGAACGTGCATTAATCAACCGCCAAAGTGATTTAGCGAACGATACATCCGCAGCAGCCCAAAACGAAAAAGACAAAATATACAAGCAGCTAAGAGAAATTGAAAGCTTCAAAACTAAAATAGACGAACTGCTAAAAGAAGGCTACAACCCAATCCTAGATGATGGTGTGGGCAAAAACATTGCCCCATTACAAAAGAAAGGTATGTTGGCGTATGAAGTGCTCAACGCAGGACAGTTAAAGAAATATTTAAACGCAGATTGGTAAGTGAAAGTAATCCGTCGGGTGTAATTTTAACATAACAAACTTTATAAATGAATATAGAAAGCCTAATCTCTAAAATTAATCTTTTTGAAACTTTGATAATCAAGTCTGGATTCAAGAGAGATATCAATGATTACTTACAATCCATTCAACAAGGACAAAATCAAAATCTTGTCTTTATGAAAGATTTGTCACAAAAAGTGAAAAATAAATTAATTGAGTGCGAAAATTTTGGTCTTGAATCAGAACTTAACGCTGTATTACGAGATAGTAAATCATTTACAGCACTCGATACGATTAATAAATTAGAAAAATTAGATAATAATACAGAAATTGATGGTAATAGCTATTACGCAGAATTCAGTCAAATAGTAACTCAACTTCTTCAAAATCTCGATAAGAACAAAACAGAACTTGATAGTGTTTTAAAAATATTTAAAAAATACGTAAGTATTGAAAAAGAATATGAATTTGAAAACGAACAAGCTGTTGTTTCTCTGATATTTAAAGACTTAAAATCAACTGGAAGTTTAAAGGAATTTTCAAAAGTACTTAATAGATGGAATAGAATGTTATTAGTTTATCATACTTTATTGACCTCTGAATCACCTGACGAAATTTCATTAATAGAAATTCAAAACGGTTCTATTGATGTTATTTTTAATATAGACTTTGATATTGCTGTTGACTTAACTGAACTATTAAAAACAGGTTTAAAGGTATATGGCGCTTATCTTTTATACAAATCCAAAACAGCAAAAGAGATTATTTTGTCGTATATGGGAAATGTAAAACTAATCAAACAAGAAAAAGAAAGAGAAAAACTGATGTTAGAGAATATAAAAGACTCTATTTATCAAACAGCTCTTGATCAGCATAAAAGAAGATTAAAAGTTGATAAAAACATTGATAAAACAGCTATTGAAGTTAAATTAGAAGAAGTAAGTTCTGTAATTACTGACCATATTATAAAAGGTAATGAGTTGAAACTGTTAACTGCACCTAAAGATGAAGAAGAAGAAGATGATGTAAAAGATTTGGGTAGTGAATTAAGAGAGGAAACTGCAATAGTCAGAGAAAGATTCAAAAAATTGGAGCCTGCAGAAAAACAGTTTTTAATTGAAAAGTACACGATAAAGGAAGAAAATATCGATAGTTAGTGGTAATAACCACTTCAGCAATGTATAATAATAGTGTTTAGTTCTTTTATGTGAGTGTTGTGCTTCGATATAGCAATCTTAGAATTGGAAAAAAAAGAAATGACTAACAATTAGTTAATGCTAGTATTAATGTGAATTACAAGGAATTATTTGTAACAAATAGTTACTTTTTTTGTTACAACAAAAAACTAATTTTGTCGCAAATATCACGTACATTTGCGACAAAATAAAACAAAATTAACTATGCAAAGCGTTGATGACAAAGTGATTGCTAAAATAAAAAAAGCCAAGAGGGGTTCGCTTTTTTTTACCGAAGATTTTCTGTCCTTTGGCTCGGCTAAAGCCGTAGCAAAAGCACTGGAAAGAATGGTAGAAAAGGAAGAAGTTTTCCGGGTGGCACGTGGCATTTATGCGCGTCTGGAAAAAGACCCTATTTTGGGTTTGATAAAACCTAGCACGGAAGCCATTGCGCAAGCCATTGCCAAAAGAGACAAGGCACGTATTGTGCCAACAGGTATTCTGGCACTCAATGCGCTGGGCTTGTCAACACAAGTCCCAATGAATGTAGTCTATTTAACCGATGGTGCTAAAAGAAAGATTGATTTGGGTAAAAGAAAAATCCTCTTCAAGAACACTGCTCCAAAGAACCTTTCGGCTATTGGTAAAATAAGCAGTCTAGTAATTCAGGCATTAAAAGAAATAGGCAAAGACAATTGTACTGAAAACGAAATACAAATAATACTGAAACAATTGGCCAAAGAAGAACCCTATCGTTTGGAACACGACATCAGGTTAGCTCCAGAATGGATTAGAGTAATTATGCGCCAAGCAATAAACACAAGCAAAAATGGATAAGTGGTTTGCAATTCCCGATAGTACAAAAAGAAACGCCTACATTCAAATAGCCGAAAAAACGGGTATGGCTGCTTACGCCGTCGAAAAAGATTGGTGGGTAGTACAAACCTTGGCAATTATCTTTGAAATGGAAGTTGCAAAACATTTGGTTTTCAAAGGCGGTACCTCATTAAGCAAAGCTTGGAAACTAATTGACCGCTTTTCAGAAGATGTAGATTTAGCCATTGACAGAAAATTTTTCAAGTTTGAGGGAGAATTATTAAAAAAACAGAGAACAGCTTTAAGAAAGGCAGCCAGTACCTATATTGCAGGAACTTTTTTCGCGGAAATACAAGCAAAGTTCCAAGAAAAAGGGTTGTCTGGTATAACATTCGAATTGGTCAAAACCACAGACAGCGACCAAGACCCAAGAATAATAGAAATATATTATCCCAATGTAATAGAAACTCCAGGATATATTCAACCCCGAATTCTAGTGGAAATCGGTTGTCGTTCCTTAAGAGAACCTTTCACGGTACAGACATTTGCATCGCTAGTTGATGAAGAATATCCCGATAGTAATTTTGCGCAAGCACCCATAAACGTACCAACGGTAAATCCGGAACGTACTTTCTTGGAGAAAATATTCTTGTTGCACGAAGAATTTCACAAACCGCTAGAGAAAATAAGAGTGGATCGATTAAGTCGCCATTTGTATGATGTATTTCAATTATCAAAGACAGCATTTGCAACAACGGCATTAAAAGATGCAGCCTTGTATGAAACCATCGTGAATCATCGCTATAAATTCTCAAATATAAATGGTGTCAATTACAACGAACATCAACCACAAACCATCAATCCTATTCCAATTCCTGAAGTAATGGAAGCTTGGAAAGCTGATTACAAAACGATGCTGGAACAAATGATTTATGAAGAAAACGCACCTTCATTTGAAGAAATGATAAGTGAGTTAACAAACTTAAAAAATAAAATCAACGCACTAGATTGGAAGTTTGAATCCGAATTCCCGCTGTAAAACCACTAATCACTAATCACCATCCACTAAATTATGATCGATACTTGGTTTAAAAAAGACTTAGAAAAAATATTCAACACCCATCAAATAGTAGTTTTTATTGATGAGTCAAAAGAAGCTGCTTTTCTGTTGGAGGAAGTAAAAAACAAATATCAAATATTCAACACAGCCAATGAAATTGACGAGCTCAAAGTAAAATTTGAAATCGAAAAAAAGGCTGTTGAAGGCGCAAAATATTTAATCTATACCAATACACCAAAAGAGCAACTTAAATTCATTAGAGAATATTGCGAAACCAATGGCAGTGTCGAAATTAAACATTTGGACAGGTACATCAAAGAAAAAGTAGTAACGCATTTAAACATTAATCTTCATTTAGAGAAAGAAGAACTGATTGCGGCGGCAAAAGTAAGTTTAGGCAAAGACCAAACCTATTGGATGAACTTGAGCCATAATGGTGCTTCTGAAATTTTTAACTTGGAAAAAGAATTACTCCCGTTTTTAGACAATCCAAAAACGTATCTTGATAAATACGATAAGGCAGTAAAGGAGCTTTTCTTTAAAAAAGTGAATGAATTAATTGGTCAGGTATATATCAGTAAATCATCTTCTGTTCTGGCAACCGAAGTAGTGTTTCATCTATTGGATGGTTTGGCAAACAATAATCCAAACAAAGTATTATTAGATGTTTATAACAATTGGTTAGACAGTAAAACCTATCAAAAATCGTTTGATGGCTATTTGAAAAAATACAAGTTAGAACCAAAAACAGAAATATTCAATTGTCATCCAGCACATCCTTTTAGAGTGTTAGACGAACAATGGTTGGAAGAATTAGGTAAAAACATAAACAACAAAAGCTACTGCATCAATTTCTTGCCTAAAATAAACCAACGTATTTCTAGTAGAGCAATCCATCATTTAGGTATTAATTTTTGGAAACAGATTAAAATACTTTTAGAATTTGACGAAAAAAATATAAATCAAATTGCCTCATACAATGAATGTGTGGCTTTCTACACCAACCATTTTTACAAGTTGGATAAAGCAATACGAGAACTATATGCTGAGTTTTTAGACCGTAAAAATCTGATGGAGCCAATTCAAGCATACTATAAAAATTATGCAGTCATTTTCTTAGATAAATGGTTCAAATACATTGAAGAATACCAATCGAATCAAACAGGTAAACTGCAGGAAATCATTGATAATAACCCTGCTAAAACAGCCATTGTGGTATGTCTTGTCCTGAAATAGCTATACACAAACCAAGAGTGTATGGAGCACAAGGAACAGGAAGTTTATGCTTCCCGAGAGGGTAAGCAAAGTCATTATGAC
>NCET01000174.1 GCA_002280815.1 Flavobacteriales bacterium 32-34-25
GTAGCTGGAGCAAAAGCTGGAGCAGCTGGCATTGGAGCAGAAGGTGCTTCAGCAGCCATTTTCTCGATTCTCCAACCTTGGATACTATTAAAATATCTTGTTTCTCCTTGTGGATTTACCCATTCTCTACCTCTTAAATTGATAGAAACTTTTACTGCTTCGCCAATATTGTAATTGTTCAATAAATCACATTTGTCTTGTGTAAACTCAACCAATATATGTTGAGGATATTGCTCCTCAGTAGTTACAACTAATTCTCTTTTTCTAAATGATGCACTAACTTGTTGCTCTGGATTAACGACTTTAATTTTTCCTGTAACTTCCATCTTCGTTATTTTAATTGTTATTTGATTATTATTTTCCCCAATAGTATTTCTTTAATAGAAACACATCATTTTCATTCAAGCCTTTTAACTTAGAAAGCAAAACTCTTTTACAGAAAAATATTGAATATACAAATATAGTAACTTCTTCTATCTGACAATAACGTTTGTTTACAATTTCAGTTTTAATTTTTAATTCCACTCAAACAAAGAAGTTTGAAGCCCAGCAGAAATACTTTTGCAGCACGAATTAACTCTAAATCTTAAAAAAAACTAAAATAATACTACTAATATTTCGTTATATTTATGGTTCAAAATATCATTTATGCAATTTTCCGACAAAAGAAATACAGGACGATGGATTCTCATTTTTGCTTCATTTCTTATCATTTCCTTAATTCTTTGGAACACTTATACTTTTTTTCAGATTTTTAAAAATGAAGAACGTCTGAAAATGAATCTTTTGGCGAAAGCCCAAAAAACGCTTATCAATGCCGATGAAAATACCGATGTGGAACTTCCGCTTCAAATTTTTAAGGACAATACTTCTATTCCGGTTATTCTTACCGAAAATGACAGCATCATTAACACCATTAACATTGACGAAAGCATTGTAAACGACAAAGAAAGAGCGCAGCATTTTTTATCGAATTTAAAAAAAGAAAATGAGCCGATTATTATTGAATATGCGCCTAAGAAATTCCAAAAATGGTATTACGGCAATTCGGCTTTGCTCAATAAACTGAAATATTATCCTATAGCTTTGTTGTTGATTATTTTCTTGTTCTCGGCATTGATTTATTATTTCTACCGAAGTACAAAAATTGCCACTCAAAACAAACTTTGGGCAGGAATGGCTAAAGAAACAGCACATCAAATAGGTACGCCACTTTCTTCGTTAATTGGTTGGGTCGAAATTTTAAAAACCGAAGATATTGATGAATCTACTACATCGGAAATTGAAAAAGACATTGACCGATTGCAAACCATTACGGATCGTTTTTCTAAAATAGGTTCGGAACCCGTTTTAGAAAAAAGCAATATTATTGAAGAAACATTACAAACCTACAACTACCTTCAATCCCGATTTTCTAAGCAAGTAGAATTCTCTTTCGAAAGCCCTACTTCATCAATTTATACCATGCTCAATCCTACTTTGCATAGTTGGACAATAGAAAATCTGATAAAAAACGCTATTGATGCCATGAAAGGCAAAGGCAAAATCGATGTCAAGATTGAAGAAGATCCTCTTTTTGTAAAAATAAACATTAGCGATACAGGCGGCGGAATCCCAAAAAATCAATTCAAAACCATTTTTGAACCTGGATTTACTACTAAAAAAAGAGGCTGGGGATTAGGACTTTCTTTGACCAAAAGAATTGTAAAAGAATATCACAAAGGCAATGTCAAAGTTTTACACTCTGAAATAGGTAAAGGAACCACCATGCAAATTAGCTTTAAAAAACTAGCTTAATTTTCTATTTGGTTTTTGGCATTGGTTTATAAAATAGGGTTTTTCTAACCAATGCTGGTTTGCTTAAGTACAAATTCACAAATTTTAAATAGTCATCTGTTCTTTCTAAATTTTTCAAAATGGCCTGCTTTAAATTATCAACGCTCGTCTTATTTTCACTACTGATATTTTTTTCAAAATCAAGAAGTTCTTGTTGGCAATTCAACAAACTATCTCTAGGTTCTTCTAACTTTCTTTTTATTTCGTTATCGGGAAGTGTAGGCTGGAATTGCTTATTTCTATAACTTACAAAATCATTTAATTGCTTATTTATTCTATTGAATTTATTTACAATTTCAGAATATTTCTTTCCTTTTTCTCTTTCGTATTCATTTCGCCAAGCTGTTTTTGCATGCACAAAAGCCTGAGAAATATGTTGATTTTTCATTCCTCCTTTTTCAATTCGCTGAGAAACTCCCAAAAGTTGTTCTACTTTAGGTAAACTTTCCACTCGGACAATTTCGTTTGCATAATCAAATTTTTGTTTTATATCGTCTCCAGCATAAACTCCTTCAATAAATTCCTGATTGGTTATAGGATAATCTCTTAATTGCCACAAATAATCATAAGGCATGTGCGAATTAATCATCATTTCGGGATCTACTTTAAAATGTTTATTATCCAGTCTTCGAGTAAAAATTCCGTTAATAACATAACCTGATCCCCAGGTTGGATCAAACAAATACCACTTATTATCAATTCTGGCTGCATTCCACGCATGCGACAAATTATCTACTTTTATTTTATTCCACTTTGTATAACCGCTTACTACAACCGATTTTATTCCTAAACTGCTAGCCAATTGATTAAAAATAGAAGCATAATCAAAGCAATTTCCTTTTTGGTCTTTGAAAGCTCTGGCAATACGATCTTGAGGTTTTTCGTCAAATTTAACTTCAAACATATTATCAGCATCATAGCTAATTGTATTGGTTGTCCAATAAAAAACAGCTCGAATTCTATCTGATTCTGTTTGAAAATTACTTTTTATATAATAACTCACGCTGTCCATAGATTGCGCATAACTAGCTGGCATTTCATCCATCTTAGCATCAATCAAATCATAATTTTTCTGGATTTTTTGTTTCTTTTGTGCCAAGACAACAAAGGAAAAAAGACAAGCTAGCAACAAAAAGATATGTTTCATAACACTTGATAGATAATTGGTTGGTTTAGATGCCAAATATATAAAATCAAGCTTACAAATTGTAAGAAATGAGCCGTAATTTATTTTCGATTTGAAAAAAATTAATTTAATGGTATTCCTAACCAAGATACTTTTGAGAACATGGTTTTTCTAATCAATTTAGATTTGCTTAAATAGTCTTTTACAAATGCAGCATGATCATCTGCCTGAACTAAAGCTTGTGCAATGGTCTTTTTTACCGAAGTTAAATTAGATGCATTTTCTGCTCCAACAGTTCCAATCTTAAAAATATCGTTTTGGCATTTTGCTAATTTCTCTCTTGGAGTTTGAATCATTTTACTAATCGCTTCATCCGAAAAAGCAGGTTTGAATTTTTTATTTCGATACATTATAAAATCATTCAACTGCAGCACTGCTTCATTGAGTTCAGCTACAATAATATTCAATTTATCAATGTTTGCATTTTGCATTAAAGTACTCCACTGTTTCTTTTTAAAGTTATTATACTCTAAAATCATGGCATTTTTTAAACCGTTTTTTTCTACTCGCGCAGCGGATTCAAACAACTGATCGTTTTCGGATATTTTATAGTAAAGAGCAATCTCTTTTTCAAAATCAAAATACTTTTTAGTTTTATCTAATTGCGTTTTTCCCGCGTAAAAATCCGCATTGGTAACAGGATAATTTGAAAATTGCCATAAATAATCAAATGGCATGTGTGAAGCAATTATTTTAGAAGGTTCGGCTTTAAAATAAGTATTGTTTAACCTTTTTACAAACTTCCCATTAGTTACCACTCCAGCACCCCAGGTAGGATCAAATAGAAACCATTTATTATCAATTAAAGCTGCACACCAGGCATGAGACAAATTATCAACCTTTCCATTCTGTTTGGTATACCCATCAATTATTCGACATTTGATTCCAATTTTATTGGAAATGTCGTTAAAAACCTCAGCATAATGAATACAAACTCCTTTTTTAGTTTTTAAGGTGTTTTCTATTTTCTGCTGAACCGTTTCTAGTTGATTTGGTGCAAACATATTCGGCACATCATAACTAATATTAGTAGCCGTCCAATAGAAAACTGCACGGATTTTTTCAGTATCCGTTTTAAAATTATCCGTAATAAATTTTGCTATTCCTGTTGTTGAAGTAGTCAATTCAAGCGGGATTTTCGAAATCTTATTATCAATATCAGTATACGCTGTTTTAGTTTGAGCAACACTTAAAACAGATAAAAACAAGAATATAAAAGGAACAAATTTTCTCATATTGGTTCAGTTTTTTATATAAAAAAACACGAAAAAATTCGTGCTTTTATTTTAATGCTATTTAACAGATTATAAATTAGCTCGAATTTCCTGAGCTAAATTTTCAAATTCTTCTTTGCTTAAAGCAACTTTTTTTTGAAAACGAATGTCTTCCATTGTATTTAATGGAATCAAGTGGACGTGAGCGTGTGGCACTTCGATACCAATAACGGAAACGGCAATTCGGTTGCAAGGAATGGTTTTTTCCAAAGCAATAGCTACCTTTCTAGAAAAGTGCATTAATCCTAAATAATGCGCTTCGTCCATATCAAAAAGCTTATCGACTTCAAATTTTGGTATGCACAAAGTGTGTCCTTTTGCATTAGGATTAATATCTAAAAAAGCAAAATAGTTATCATCTTCAGCAATTTTATAACATGGAATTTCTCCGTTTACTATTTTGGTGAATATTGAACTCATGGGAATGATTTTAGAATTTAGATTTAAGAGTTTAGAATAGAGAAAATTGAAAAGAGTTTAAAATTTTCTAACTGAACACTGAAAAACCGAACACTGAATACTTATAATTAGTCTCTAGAAATTTCTAAAATTTCAAATTTCAAAACACCATTAGGCACATTAATTTCGGCAACTTCACCTATTGATTTTCCTAATAATCCTTTTCCAATAGGAGAAGTAACAGATATTTTTCCTGTTTTCAAATCGGCTTCACTTTCGGCAACTAAGGTGTATTTCATTTCCATACCATTTGCCTGATTTTTGATTTTTACATTAGACAACACCAACACTTTAGACAAATCTAAATGTGTTTCATCAATAAGACGGGCATTAGCATGAACTTCCTCTAGTTTGGCAATTCTCATTTCTAACATTCCTTGTGCTTCTTTGGCAGCATCATATTCGGCATTTTCAGATAAATCACCTTTATCTCTTGCATCTGCTATATCTTGAGATGCTTTAGGACGCATCACCGTTTTTAAATAATCTAATTCTTCTCTTAATTTTTTAAGTCCTTCCGCTGTGTAATAAGATACTGTACTCATAACTTCATCATTTTATAAAATAGAAAAAATCCCATCGGAACGGGATTTCTTTCCACAAAGATAATATATTTTTTTATAGTCTATAATTATATGTTAACCATATAATATTTCAAATGTAAATAAATTAAATTTGTTTCACTAATTTAAAACCATGAAAAAAATTATCCCACTTTTACTTATTTGCCTTTTGTTTTTGTCATGTTCTGACAATGGCTTTAATAATAAAAATCCGTATATCCCTAATTATAATTTTTCGGTAACTTTCAATCTAGCTTTTTACCAGAATCTTACCTATCCGAGTAATGCTATTTATTATGCAGGTCCCGAAGTTGGCCCAAAAGGCATTTACGTTTTTAATACTGGAACTGGCTACAATGCTTTTGATGCTGCTTGTCCTAATCAGGCACTGAGTAGCTGTTCGACCTTGACACTCGACGGCATCAATGTAGTTTGTCCTTGTGACGATGAAGAATACAGTTTGTTTACTGGTCAGGGAAAATTACAATATCCTTTAAAACAATATCGAGTTGAAATAAACGGAAATCTACTCCGAGTATACAACTAAAGAAAAAAA
>NCET01000538.1 GCA_002280815.1 Flavobacteriales bacterium 32-34-25
GTATCCAAATCCGGATAATATCCTGACTTTTGTCGAAAATCACGATACGCAGCGTTTTAACGAAATCTACAAAAAAGACTTTAAAAAATACCAGATGGCCATGGCGCTGATTGCTACGGTACGTGGAATTCCACAGTTGTATAATGGTTCCGAAATTGGGATGGCAGGAAATAAAAACGAAGGTGATGGGGCTATTCGTCTGGATTTCCCCGGTGGTTGGAGTGGTGACAGCAATAATGCTTTTGCTAAAAATGGAAGAACCACTGAACAACAACAATTTTTTGATTTTACGTCTAAATTGTTCCAATGGAGAAAAACGAATGAAGCGGTACATCTGGGAAAAATGACGCATTATATCCCGGAAAACAATGTCTATGTTTATTTTAGATTTACGAATAAGAAAACGGTGATGATTGTTGTAAATAATAATTTGACTTCTAAAAACATCGAAACCAAACGTTTTCAGGAAAGTATAAAAGATTTCAAAGTGGGTAAAGATGTTTTGTCCGGAAAAACGGTAGCTTTAAAAGGAGCATTTACCTTGGAAGCCCAATCAGTTTTGATACTCGAATTGGAATAAAAAACAGAATTATCAGCTAAGCTAACTAAATAAAAAGACAGACCACAGATAATACTGATCGAACAGATAAAAACGGATTTTTCATAGCTATTTGGGAATCACAATTTGCGATAATCCGGTTACAATCAGTTTCACCTGTGTGCTATTCTCAATCATTTGTAAGGAAACTGATAGTCATTAAAAAAAATAGTAGTTTTGTCTGATCCTAAATTTTAGGATGTTATAAAAGGGCAAACGCATCAGTTTCCACCAACTTTAATTAGTGTAATTTTTTGAGTTATTAAAATTGGTGCAAATTAGTGTAATTCGTGGCAAAATAAAACTCATGCATTTGCCTTAGATGTTATAAGTGTTTTTCGCTTTTAGATAAATTACAGTTGGTATGAAGATAAACAAATGGGTTTTTGGGGCTTTGTTGGCGGTCATTTTCGCTTGCAATAATAAAGAGCAAGTTGTCAAAGAACAACCTGAAAATGTTGCGACTCCTCCCAATATGGTTTGGGTTTCCGGAAATACCTTTACACAGGGAGCTAAAGAAAATGATCGATTAGCACTCGAACATGAAAAACCGGCACATAGTGTTGCAGTGGATGGTTTTTTTATGGACATCACCGAAGTGACCAATGCCAGTTTTAAAAAGTTTGTGGACGAAACGCATTATGTAACCACTGCCGAAAGACCCATAATTTGGGAAGAATTCAAAAAATCCTGCCGATTCTATATTACAGCCAGGTTCGTTAGTTTTTAATGATGAGGTAAAAAATGTGACTAATTATAGCGATTTTCGTCAGTGGTGGAAATGGCAAACAGGAGCTAATTGGAGACATCCGGAAGGGAAAAATTCCAATATCATAGGAAAAGACAATCATCCGGTGGTTCATATTTCTTTTGAAGATGCTCAGGCTTATTGCAAATGGGCGAAACGCAGATTGCCAACAGAAGCCGAATGGGAATTAGCAGCTATGGGGAATTTGAAAAATCCTGTTTACAGCTGGGGCGATGATCAATCAAAAATGGATAAAAAGGCCAATACCTGGCAGGGTGATTTCCCCAATTGCAATGCTAAAAGTGATGGTTATTCAGCTCTAGCTGCGGTGAAATCATTTGCTCCAAATTCTTTAGGAATTTATGATATTGCAGGAAATGTTTGGGAATACACTCAGGATTGGTACAATGTAAATTATTATCAGGAGTTGTTTTCGAAAGGGGAAACTACTCGGAATCCGCAGGGAGCTACTGAAGCATGGAATCCAAGCAATCAATATGAAAAAGAACGAATAATAAAAGGAGGTTCTTTTTTATGTAATGAATCCTATTGTTCCAGTTT
>NCET01000175.1:0-7665 GCA_002280815.1 Flavobacteriales bacterium 32-34-25
GTTCATGGTGTTTGTTTTTTAATTCAGATATAAAATAGCGATTAATGACAAAGATGCGATAAATCCCCACAATAAAATTCCTTGTATTAAAGGTTTTATCCCGACAGCTAACAAAACAGAACTGCTTAATCCTGAACCGATAAAAAACAAGGTAACTGTTAATCCAATTTTAGCAATGGAAACGATATATGGCGTTACAATTGCTACTTGAGGAACGTAAGTATTCACAATCATAGCCAGAATAAAAAATCCTATGAAGTATGGGATTTTTATTTTGCTGGTTTTATTCTTAAACCAAAAACTCGTTAACAATACAATAGGAATAATCCATAAAGCACGTGCCAATTTCACTGTAGTTGCAATTTGCAAAGCCAATGAACCGTATTTATTAGCTGCTCCTACCACGGAACTCGTATCGTGAATGGCTAAGGCGCACCACAATCCGAAATCTTCTTGTGATAAATCCAACCAATGCCCGATTGTTGGAAATAAAAACAAAGCAATCGAATTCAATATAAAAATAACACCTAAAGCTACCGAAGTTTGCTTTTCATCCGATTTGATAACTGGAGTAATCGCTGCAATAGCACTTCCTCCGCAAATGGCAGTTCCGCAAGAAATTAAATGAGACGTTTTTTTATCGGTTTTGAGCCATTTACCTAAAAAAGTTCCCAATAAAATAGTGCTAAACAAGGTAACAACAGTTAGGATAAAACCTTCTTTACCAGAAAGCAAAGCACTGGTAACATTCATTCCAAACCCCAAACCTACTACCGAAACCTGTAGTAAAACGTGAATAATTTTATGGTTTAAATGCAACCAGGGATGTCCTGAAATGTTAGCAACCAATAATCCAAGCAATAATGCAATTGGAGGACTTATTACTCCTGTCAAGCAAACAATAAGCAAACTAACAAAAATTATTTGCTGTAGTCTGCTATGTTTTTCGAAATTAAAGATTCCGTTTTCAGGAAAAATTTTTGATTGTTTATTCAAGAGAAATCTTTTGTTTAAAATTTAAAATCGACTACAATAAACCATTATATTTTCGAACAAACCATTCAGTGGCAAAAAAACTACAAATTAAAACCAATAACCATTTCCAGTCAATCAATGGCGAACGGCTACTATTATTTTTTTCAATCGTTTTATAATTTTCATCCGCTAAAAGTGATTGAACTAAAGCATCTGTCTGATTCGGAAAATAAACTTTTCCTTGCGTTAATGTGGCTAATTGATTCAATCGTTCCAAATCTGGGTTTACAAATTGTTTTTCGATATCAAAATCTAAAATCTCAAAATGACTCGAATAGGTCGATTTGGAATTCAATTCTCTTACCGTAAAAGTATAATTCCCAGCAGCTAAACCGTCCAAATTAACTTTGTAAGCATTATTGCCTTTCAATAAATCGTAGGTTTTAGTTTTTTTAGTTTTCGAATTAATTAATGAAATGTTCAAATTTGCTTTTTCGTCAAACTCATAATTTTTATTGAAATATTGCGCTGTAATTTCAATAACATCGCCCGAATTGTAGAAACTTTCGTGATTAACAACCAATGATTTTTTAGCATTATTGCTTGCTAAAAACTGAACTATTTTGTCAATAAAAATATCATATTTTTCAAAAGACTCATTTGTAATATGACTTTCTAAACGCCATTTCCAACTGTTTTCTCCCAATAAAAAAGCTGAACGGCTTCCCTGGTTTTCACTAAAAGCTAGTAAAGGTGACTGAGTGTCGATATTCCTAATTTTTGAAGAAAGTAAAACACTCGTATTTCCATTGGTTTTAATTTTTCCATACGGATTTTGCAAAGGTGGAAAATTTTCTAAACCAATATTATCAAGAGCAAAAAGATTGAATTGCGAATTGAATCCAGCTAAATAATCTTCTTTTTGCGAAGTCATTTTGAATTCTAAATTACTTTGCTGTTGGTTTAAAAATCCAAAATCAGTATGCGTTCCTGTAATAATAAATGTATTGATTCGAGCCAATTTATTGGATTCAAAAATAGATTTAAATTCTGATGTAGGCTGATACAAAATCAAAACATTGTAATCGTTTAATTGATTGATTTGTTTTAGATTAAAAACAGTTACTTTACGTTGTGCATTAGATTCGATTGCTCTTTTAAAAGCTGCAATATCAGGATGATTTATCGATGAAATTATAGCAACATTTGTTTTTTGATCAATGATTTCGACAGCAAAATTTTTATGATTGTTATAGCTGTTTATTTCTTTTTCAGCCGAAATCAAACTAGCCTTATACAACTGCGTTCCTATTTTATTTGCAGTTAAAAGTACATTTAAAACCGCTGTGTTTTTGGTTGGCGAAAAAGAAACACGTTGTTTGTTTAAAACTGAATTTCCCTGCGAAATCTGAAAATCAGCCGTGATGTTTTTTGTACCAGAATAATGTAAAAAAACTTCAACTGGAAACTGATTTTTTAGAAATGCATATTTATTGACATTCAGTTGGTTGATTTTTAAATCCAAAACCTTTGTTGTATCTCCTAAAACTACAGGAAATACTTTATTTGAAGCATCAAAACTATAAACATAATCATTTCCCGAGGTTTGATTTCCATCACTGATAAGTACCGTTGGAAAAGAATTATTTCGATTAATAGCTTTTAGTCCTTTTGCAATTCCGTCTAAATTGGTTTGTGTTCCCTTAAAATCTAATTTCTGAAAAGGCAAAAATTCCGAATCAAATTGATAAGATTGAATATTGTATTTTTCTTTTAAATCGTTATTCGATATAAGTTTTGAATGCAATTCGGTAGCTGTTTTATCTGCTTTTAAATTAGTAATGGAGCTCGAATTATCAGCAACAATGGCAAGAATTGGTTTTTCAACAACAGTACTATTGGTTGTAATCAATGGATTAATCAACAACAATAACAAACCGAAAATACCTAAAAAACGTAAAAAAGCCAACAGCAAATTAATTTTTAATTTACTCTTGGCTTTGTAATAATATTGAAAATAAGACAAACCAACTGCTATTAATAAAGAAAGTAATACTAATAGAATGGTGTTTGTTGTCATATTTTTAGTTTATGGTTTATAGTTTATAGTTTGTGGTTTCAAAAAAACAACAAACCATTAACAACAAACTGATTAAGTAAGCATTCCTCCGCAAACATTTAATACTTGTCCTGTTACATAAGCACTCATATCTGAAGCTAAGAATAAACAAGCATTGGCAACATCTTCAGTAGTTCCACCACGTTTTAACGGAATTCCTTCAGTCCATCCTTTTACAACATCTTCGCTTAGTTTAGCAGTCATTTCAGTTTCAATAAAACCTGGTGCAATAGCATTGCAACGAATGTTACGAGAACCTAATTCCAGAGCTACTGATTTTGTAAATCCAATAGCACCAGCCTTAGAAGCAGCATAATTCGTTTGTCCTGCATTTCCAGAAACTCCTACAACTGAGCTAATATTGATGATTGAACCTGCACGTTTTTTCAAAAATGTTTTTTGAATGGCTTTAGTCATATTAAAAACCGATTTCAAATTCACATCGATTACCTGATCAAAATCAGCTTCTGACATACGCATTAATAAATTGTCTTTTGTAATTCCGGCATTGTTGATTAAAATATCAACTGTACCAAAATCAGCTAAAACAGTATCTACTAAAGTTTGTGCTTCGTTAAAATCAGCTGCATTGGATTTATATCCTTTTGCTTTAATACCTAAAGCATTTAATTCATTTTCTAAAGCTAAAGCTGATTCAGCAGATGAGCTGTAAGTAAAAGCTACATTAGCACCGCTTTTTGCAAAAACTTCTGCAATTCCTCTTCCAATTCCGCGACTTGCGCCTGTAATGATGGCTACTTTTCCTTCAAGTAATTTCATATTATGATATAAGTTTATTTACTAAATTGAAATACAAATATAAACGATTTAGCTGTTTTATAAAATTTATGGTATAAAAAAAGCCTTACTGAAGCAAGGCTAATCTTAATATTGTTTTATTGCACTGAAAATGAACTAGAAAGCTACATTCCATCTTGGTAATTTAGCGTTTTCGCTTAAAAAGTTTTGTAAAACTTGTCCTTCTACAAAAGTTGGAATTACTTTAGTATCGTCATTAAATGTTTCGTACCAAACCACTTCTAAACGGCTAATTTCTTCTTTTTTCATTTGTGCAGGCCAAGAATATTTTCTTCCTGTTTTTGCAAATTGGTGACCGTTTACAATTTTATCATACAATCCACCATTTTTAGTTTTCAAAGTACCATCATTTTGTACAGTTCCTGTAGAACCTACCATGATTAATTCTTTTGCTTCAGCAACATCATAAACTAAAAATACACCTGAACCTTCAGTAGCATTACAAACTTCTTCTAAGCTATCTTCTATTGTTAATGAAAACTGATTTTTTACTTTGAATCCTTCTAATTCCTTATACATAGTATTCTCTTTTGAATTGAATTTCGAAAAAAGAGCAAATGAAAGCCCGTTTGTTTTGAAACCAATTATTAATTTTTATTTATTTCAAGCAAAATTAGTATTCCTAATTTTAATCGAGTGCAAATGTATTTCTTTAATTCTGTTTTATACTAAAAAAGCCCCACAAATGTGAGGCTTAATTTATTTAAATTCTGTTTTAGAGATTATCCTAAAACTTCTTTTACTTTTTTACCAATTTCAGCTGGTGAATCAACAACGTGAATTCCGTTGTCTCTCATAATTTGTTTTTTTGCAGCAGCAGTATCGTCAGAACCTCCAACAATAGCACCAGCATGTCCCATAGTTCTACCAGCAGGAGCAGTTTCTCCAGCGATGAAACCAATTACAGGCTTACGGTTACCATCAGCTTTAATCCATTTAGCAGCATCAGCTTCTAATTGTCCACCAATTTCACCAATCATGATAATTGCTTCAGTTTCTGGATCATTCATCAATAATTCAACCGCTTCTTTAGTAGTTGTTCCAATGATTGGATCTCCACCAATACCAATAGCAGTAGTGATTCCTAAACCTTGTTTTACTACTTGATCAGCAGCTTCGTAAGTTAAAGTTCCTGATTTAGAAACAATACCGATAGTTCCTTTTTTGAAAACAAAACCTGGCATAATACCTACTTTAGCTTCACCTGGAGTGATAATACCTGGACAGTTAGGTCCAATTAATCTAGCATTTCTCTCTTTTACATAGTTATTAGCATAGATCATATCAGCAACAGGAATACCTTCAGTAATTGCAATAATTACTTTAATTCCAGCATCAGCAGCTTCCATAATAGCATCAGCAGCAAAAGCTGGCGGTACAAAAATGATAGTAGTATCAGCACCTGCTTGCTCAACCGCATCTTTAACAGTGTTAAAAACTGGAAGATCTAAGTGAGTTGATCCTCCTTTTCCTGGAGTAACACCACCTACAACGTTAGTACCGTATTCAATCATTTGAGAAGCGTGGAAAGTTCCTTCGCTACCTGTAAAACCTTGAACAATTATTTTGGAATCTTTGTTAACTAAAACACTCATGATATATATTTTATGTGATTTTTAAATTTGTGATGCAAAAATAAGGTATTCGAAATTATTTGAGCTCCTTTCTTATCAAAAAAAAAGTATGTTATTTTACTCTTTTGTTAGCTTCAACACAAATTATTGACTTTTTAACAAAATACAATAATTTATCTCCGCTTTTTTTATTGTTTCAATTTATCTAAAATTTCAGGAATCTTTTTGATATTGGCCAATTGTTTCAATTTTTCTCTGGATTCCTGAATAGGTGTTCCAAAATAAGTCTTTCCACCCGCAACCGATTTAGTTACTCCAGTTTGACCTAATAAAACTGCTTTTTCTCCAATAGTGATTTCCGCTTGTTGTTCCTACTTGTCCCCAAATTGTGACTTCGTCTTCGATAATAACACAACCGGCAATTCCTGTTTGAGAAGCAATCAAACATTTTTTCCCAATTACAGTATCATGACCTACATGAACCTGATTGTCAATTTTTGTTCCTTCGCCAATGGTAGTATCACCAGTAACTCCTTTGTCAATGGTACACAAAGCACCAATTCCAACATTATCCTTAATGACTACTCGCCCACCCGAAAGCAATTGGTCAAAACCATTGGGACGTTTTTTATAATAAAAAGCATCTGCTCCAAGAATGGTTCCTGCATGAATAATGACATTGTCACCTAAAACCGTATGGTCGTATATAGAAACATTAGAATGAATCAGACAGTTTTTACCAATAACAACACCATTTCCAATAAAAGAATTTGGTTGAATTACAGTTCCTTCGCCAATAATAGCTGATGGAGAAATTGCAACTCCAGAAAACTGAAAAGGTTTAAAATATTGCGTTAATTTATTAAAATCGCTAAATGGATCTTCAGAAATCAACAATGCTTTTCCTTCAGGACAATCAACTTTTTTATTGATTAAAACAATTGTAGCTGCCGAATTTAATGCTTTATCGTAGTATTTAGGATGATCTACAAAAACAATATCTCCTTTTTCTACCACATGAATTTCGTTCATGCCCAAAACTTCAAAATTCTCATTCCCTACAAATTCACAATTAAGTAAAGTTGCTATTTCTTTTAAAGAATATGCTTTTGTAAATTTCATAATTTAATTTAAAGATTGAAAAATTTAAAGATTAAAAAATTCTATTGCCAACTTAAAGTTTAAAATCATTTAATCTTTAAATTTTTCAATTAAATTACTCCTTAACACGCTCCATGTAAGAACCTGAAGCAGTATCAATTTTAATTTTATCACCTTCATTAATAAATAAAGGTACGTTAACTGTAGCTCCAGTTTCAACAGTTGCTGATTTAGTAGCATTAGTCGCTGTATTTCCTTTTACTCCTGGCTCAGCATAAGTTACTTCAAGAATAATTGAAGCCGGCATATCTACAGATAATGGCAAATCAGTTTCAGTATTAACCTGAACCATTACGTTAGTACCTTCTTTCAATAAATCTGGGTTATCAAGGATACTTTTGTTCAAAGTAATTTGCTCAAAAGATTCGTTATTCATAAAATGAAATTGATCTCCCTCAGCATATAAATATTGGTAAGTATGTGTTTCTACACGTACATCTTCAATTTTATGTCCTGCTGAAAATGTATTATCCAATACTTTTCCAGTTGTTAAACTTTTTAATTTTGTTCTTACAAAAGCAGGTCCTTTTCCTGGTTTAACATGTAAAAATTCGATAATTTTATAAATATCGTGATTGTATTTAATACAAAGTCCGTTTCTAATATCTGATGTAGATGCCATTTAATTTATGATTTAAGATTGTAGATTTTAGAGTTTAAACTTCTAAAATCCTAATTTATTTTTTAAAAGACCATAAAATAAAATTCTTTAGTCTTTTCTCTTTCTTCTTTTCTCTTTCTTCTTTTTTCTATTCTCTTTTAGTAGTTCCCTGAATATCCTTTCATGATACCACGAGATGAATTTCTAATAAAATCGATAATTTCATCTCTTTCCGGAGTTGCTTCCATTTCGGCTTCAATAATACCTAAAGCCTGAGTTGTATTGTAATTCTTTTGATATAAAATTCTGTAAATATCTTGGATTTCTCTTATTTTTTCGGTTGCAAAGCCTCTTCTTCTTAATCCAACAGAATTAATCCCTACATAAGACAAAGGTTCTTTGGCCGCTTTAGTATA
>NCET01000175.1:7697-10982 GCA_002280815.1 Flavobacteriales bacterium 32-34-25
TTGGATTTCTCTTATTTTTTCGGTTGCAAAGCCTCTTCTTCTTAATCCAACAGAATTAATCCCTACATAAGACAAAGGTTCTTTGGCCGCTTTAGTATATGGAGGAACATCTTTACGAATTAACGAACCACCAGAAACCATTGCGTGATCACCAATATTGATAAATTGGTGAACCGCAGCTAAACCACCTAATACAGCATGTTTACCCACAATTACGTGACCACCTAAAAGTACTCCGTTTACAATGATAGCATTATCTCCTACTACACAATCGTGCGCAATATGAGCTGCAGCCATAATCAAACAATTATTTCCAATAACAGTTTGCCCAGAAGCATTTGTACCTCTATTGATTGTTACACATTCTCTAATAGTACAATTGTCACCAATAATTGCCAATGAATCTTCGCCACCAAATTTTAAATCTTGTGGAACTGCTGAGATAACTGCTCCCGGAAAAATATTGCAATTTTTTCCAATTCTGGCACCTTCCATGATGGTTACATTAGAACCAATCCAAGTACCATCACCAATTACCACATTATTGTGAATGGTTGTAAAGGGTTCGATAACCACATTTTTGGCTATTTTTGCGCCAGGATGAACATATGCTAATGGTTGATTCATCTATTTTTTGTTTATATAATTAATTACCTTAATTATTATTTAAAAATCCTTTTATAGTAAACAGGGAGGAACTGTTTCTATTTATTGTTGTTTTTTTGCAATTTGAGCCATCAATTCAGCTTCAGCAACTAATCTTCCATTAGCGTAAGCATTCGCTTGCATGTGACAAATCCCTCTTCTGATAGGAGTTATCAAATCACACTTAAATATTAAGGTATCTCCCGGCAATACTTTATGTTTGAATTTTACATTATCCATTTTCATGAAATAAGTTAAATAATTCTCAGGATCTGGAACGGTGCTTAATACTAAAATACCTCCTGTTTGTGCCATTGCTTCAACAATTAAAACACCTGGCATAACTGGGGCGTCAGGAAAATGTCCAACGAAAAAACTTTCGTTCATAGTGACATTTTTCATACCTACAACATGATTCTCAGACATTTCGATGATTCTGTCAATCAACAAAAATGGAGGTCTATGAGGTAGTACCGACATGATTTTATGAATGTCCATCAATGGTTCTTGATGTAAATCATAAGATGGAACAAAATTTCTTTGTTCGATTTTAATCATCTTAGCCATTTTTTTAGCAAATTGAGTATTTACAAAATGCCCTGGTTTATTGGCAATAATTTTTCCTTGGATTTTTGTTCCAATCAAAGCTAAATCTCCAATTACATCAAGCAATTTATGTCTTGCAGCCTCATTTGGATAGTGCAAAGTCAAATTATCGAGAATTCCGTTTGGTTTAACACTAATTGTTTCTTTACCGAAAGCTACTTTTAAATTCTCCATTGTTGTTGCAGATATTTCTTTATCTACATAAACAATTGCATTATTCAAATCGCCTCCTTTAATCAAACCATTGTCTAAAAGAGATTCTAATTCGTGTAAGAAACTAAAAGTTCTAGAAGAAGCAATTTCGGTTTTAAAATCGCTAATATTTTTTAGTGTTGCATTTTGTGTACCTAAAATTTTAGTACCAAAATCAACCATTGTAGTTACAGTATAATGGTCACTAGGCATTACCAGAATTTCGCTACCGCTTGCTTCATCAGTAAATGAAATTACTTCTTTTACTACATAAACGTTACGGTTAGCATTTTGTTCTTCTACATCTGCTTTTTCTAAAGCTTCAACAAAATATTTTGAAGAACCATCCATGATAGGAAGTTCTGAAGCATTCAATTCGATAATTACGTTATCTAAATCACAACCTACTAAAGCAGCCAAAACGTGCTCTGGTGTTTGAATTTTAACTCCTAATTTTTCTAAATTAGTTCCGCGTTGTGTGTTTACAACATAATTTGCATCGGCTTCAATAATTGGATGTCCTTCTAGATCTACCCTAACAAAAGTAAAACCATTATTTACTGGAGCAGGTTTAAAAGTCATTTTAACTTCTCTACCGGTGTGTAATCCAACCCCTGTTAACGATATTTCTGTTTTGATGGTCTTCTGTTTAACCATTGTTTCCATTTTTTTGGTTTAATATTTGTTTTTTTAACTCGTCTATTTCTGCAATAATCTTAGGTAAATTTTTAAAATGAACGTACGATTTACTAAAATCATTATAGCCAAATGTAGGGCTTCCTTGCAAAACTTCGTCGTCTTTTATATTCCTGGCAACACCTGATTGGGCTTGGATTCTAACATTGTTACCAATAGTTAAATGCCCTGAAATCCCTACTTGCCCACCAATCATTCCGTTTTTACCTATTTTAGTTGAACCTGCAATTCCTGTTTGAGCAGCAATTACGGTATTTTCACCTATCTCTACATTATGAGCAATCTGGATTTGATTATCTAACTTAACCCCTTTTCTAATAATTGTAGATCCTAAAGTAGCTCTGTCAACTGTTGTACAAGATCCAATTTCTACATCATCTTCAATAATAACATTCCCAATTTGAGGAATTTTCTTGTAACTACCGTCAGGATTTGGAGCAAATCCAAAACCAAAAACCATCCGAACCGATTACTGTTCCAGCATGAATGGTACAATTATTACCAATTATGGATTCAGAATAAATCTTAGCGCCCGCAAAAATAGTGACATTATTACGAATGACAACATTATCTCCAATAAAACAATTAGGATAAATTTTCACATTGTCACCAATGCTTACATTAGTGCCTACATAGCTAAAGCTACCCAGGTAAAAATTTTCACCATACTTTGTATCATCAGAAAGTACAGTATGTGGATCAATACCTTGCTTACTTGCTTTTTTTGCTTGATCGTAGAATTCTAACAAATTAGAGAATGCCAAATAAGCATCATCAACTTTGATTAATGTAGTATTTAGATTTGATTCAGCAACGAAACTTTTGTTGACAATAGTTATTGTAGCTTCGGTAGTATAAATATAGTTGTTGTATTTTGGATTGGACAAAAAAGTTAAAGAACCTACTTTTCCCTCCTCTATTTTAGAAAGCTCGTGTACTTCAGCCAGAGGATTCCCTACGACTTCGCCTCCTAAAACACCCGCTATTTGTTCTGCTGTAAATTTCATTCCGACAAAAATATAAAAAAAATAGATTTCAAATGTGGATTTATATCAGTTGTTTTGGGAAACAAATATAATATTTGGTCACCGATTTTGATAAAGACTTTAAATTCAACTGATCGGATGATTCTATTACATCTTCTAC
>NCET01000539.1 GCA_002280815.1 Flavobacteriales bacterium 32-34-25
ACGATCAAAGAATGAACGTTTAATTTTTTCTCCTGTTGATTCTTCTTTTCTAGAATAACTTTGCGTTTCTAGCTGCTCTACTTCTTGTTCAAATCGTTCTACAACTTCAACAACTGGTTCACGTTGATAAACCACTTTTTGAGAAACTACATCTTCTTTTCTAATCGCACTTTGTGTATTATTACAAATACTGTTCATTACTAATCCTACTGCAGTTGCATATAAAGGACTAGAAAACTCTTCGTCTGAATTCCCAGCTAAATGCTCATTTGGATATCCAATTCTAGTATCCATTCCTGTAATATATTCTACTAATTGTTTGATGTGCTTTAATTGGGCACCACCACCAGTTAGTACAATTCCAGCAATTAATTTTTTTCTTGGATCTTCATGACCATACGCTTTTACTTCTGTAAAAACCTGCTCAATTATTTCTACTACACGAGCATGAATGATTTTTGATAGGTTTTTTAACGAAATTTCCTTTGGCTCTCTTCCTCTCAATCCCGGAATAGAAACAATCTCGTTGTCTTTATTTTCTCCCGGCCAAGCTGAACCAAATTTTACTTTCAACAATTCCGCCTGTTTTTCGATAATAGAACAGCCTTCTTTGATATCATCAGTAATTACATTTCCTCCGAAAGGGATTACTGCTGTATGACGAATAATTCCATCTTTAAAAATAGCCAAATCAGTTGTTCCACCACCGATATCGATTAATGCAACTCCGGCTTCTTTTTCTTCCTGACTTAAAACTGCATCAGACGAAGCCAATGGCTCTAAAGTCAATCCTGACAATTCGATACCAGAACTTTGAATACAACGCCCTACGTTACGTATAGACGACGCCTGACCTACTACAACGTGAAAACTAGATTCTAGTCTTCCGCCATACATACCGATTGGTTCTTTTATTTCAGATTGTCCATCTATTTTAAATTCCTGAGGTAAAACGTGAATAATTTCCTCCCCTGGCAACATGGCCAATTTATTAACCTGATCAATTAGTAATTGAATATCATTTCCTCCAATTACTTCCTCTGGATTACTTCTGCTGATGTAATCCGTATGTTGAATACTACGAATGTGCTGACCTGCAATCCCTACAACAACATCTTTAATTTTATAACCTGAATTTGTTTCTGCTTCATTAATTGCTTGCTGAATAGACTGAATGGTTTGAGTAATATTATTAACCACTCCTCTAGCCACACCTAGACTTTTGGATTTTCCAACTCCCAAAATTTCTAACTTACCATACTCATTTTTCTTGCCTATCATG
>NCET01000176.1 GCA_002280815.1 Flavobacteriales bacterium 32-34-25
ACACAAGCGTCCGAAAAAAAATTAGATTCTCTATTGGTAATGAATTAAACAACAGACCAAGAAAAATTAATGAATATAAATCTTTTTCACAATATATTTACAGTAACGAACTTACATTAGGTTCTTAAATCTACCAGTAAGTTCAATAATACCGCACTACAAAAAGATATGTATGGTTGTCCATTGTTAAGTTTTTTATTTACGAACAATTTCTACAGAACATTTTGCATGTAATGCCACCGCTTGGGAAACCGAGCCAAGCAGAAAGCCTTCTATAACCCCATGACCATGAGAACCAACGATAATCAAATCAGCACCGAATGTTTCAGCTTCTTTGAGTATTGCACTTTTTGGAGAACCACCAATAACCATCGTAGTTACAATTAAATCCGGATTTTTATTACGCAAAATTTTCGCTGCACTTTCCGTAATTTTCTCTGCGCCTTTAAAAGCGTTGTGATCAACTTCAGCATAATATTCATGTGAAACTCCCATTGGCTCAAGAGTATTTATTAGCGACATTCTTTCATAAACAGAAACAATATACACTTCGGTTTTGGGCGGAAATAGTCTGTTTGCAACTTCGTCAACAGCTGCTTTACTATATTTTGAACCATCGGTTGCTAGTAGAATTTTCATTCTTTTTCCTCCACTAAATTCATTCCGCATTTAGGACATTTTCCGGGTTTATCCGAAGTAACTTCTGGGTGCATGGGGCAGGTATACGTTTTTTGAGTTTCCATTTTTTTTATATTTTAATGTTGTTTGTATTTGTATTATTTGGACATATCCATATTTTTATCCATTCCAGTCATTTTGTGTGATTGCATTTTTTTATCATTCATCATATCCATCATTTTAGGATTATCCATCATCGATTTACACATTTCAGACATCATCGTAGTATCTGTTTTAGATGCTTCCATCATTTCGGTCATCATTCCTTTCATCATAGCTGGATTATCCTTCATCATTTTCATCATATTTTCGTGATTTGTCATCATCATTTTTCCTTTACTACTGTTCATCATTGCTTGCATCATATCTTTAGACATATCGCTATTGTTAGCAATAGTATCCATAATTGCCTTTTTTGTATCTGAATTTGAAAGAATTTGATTTACATCAGTTTTGGATTGGCACGATGTAAACAAACCAATCGATACAATAATTAATGTGATTTTTTGTAATGTTTTCATAGTTTATAATTTTGATTGTTTAAAATCTCTTAAATAATTCCTCTAAACGAAACTTTATTTAAGAGATTGAAATACTCACATTTTACTCATTTTACGGTGCTTAACTTACTCATATTACTGCACTCAACAGCACATTTTCGACAGGATTCCGCACAATTTTTGCAATGCTCCATGTGTGCATGTTTTTCACATTCTTCGGCGCAAGCTGTACAAATTTCGGCGCATAATTTGCAGATTTTTTCCGTAAACTCACTTCCGCTTGCCATAGCCTGCATTGCAAATAAACAAATAGCTGCACAATCATGATCTAGTTTTATGCAACGCGCTAACATTTTTACGTCTTGCTCATTCAAGCATTCACTTTCGCAATGCGAACATTCTACTGCACATTCTGAACATGCATCGATACAATCTTTAAATTTTTGATGACTCATCTTTTTTAAATTTAAATTGCGAATTAATTTTCGCAGTTTAAAGGTAGCTTTTTAACTTGAAAAAGTATTGTGAAATTCTAATAAAAATTATATAATTCACACATTATCAGGAATGTATATTGGTTTGTAAAAAATGTAATTGCAAAAAAAGGACGCTTGTCTTTTAGAACAAGCATCCTCCATACAAATTTGAAATTTGAGTTTCTTAATAATTAAAAGTAGCACCTAATCCCATTCCCATATCACTATCATAGTGTGTAGTGATTCCAAAGTTTCTTTTGACAATGTAGCGTAAACCTGCCATATATTCTTTGTCGGTATTCCACATTAAATTCATTCGTAGTCTTTTTGAAACTGGAATGTCTTTTCGTTCAAACTGTAAACGTACATTTCCGTCGGTAAAAACTTCGGCTTGAGCGACTATAAGCATTGGTAATGTGTAATTAACCCCTGCACTAAAAACAGCTCTGTTGTCTTTGGTATTGGTTTGCCCAAAAAGATTTCTTTCTTGATTGTCTATTCCCCCTTTTCTATATCTCCAATCAAAACCTATAAAAGGCATTAACCATTGCATTTTTCCAATGTATCTTCCAATATGAGTTTCGGTTTCATAACCGTGCATATCATTGTATCCTAATCTCCATTCTGTTCCAATACTCCAACGTGTACTTTGATACATAGCTTCTCCATCGTTTCCGTTTGTTGCAAAATCATTTTCTGCCATAAAGTGAAAAGCTCTATCGTCAGCAAACAATTTTCGTCGTGCTAATTTAGGATCTGGTATTTCGGGATTTGGTGCTTGGTTTTCATAACTAAAAACCCTGCCCATTCCGCTCATCATGTGATACAAAATATGACAATGGAAAAACCAATCGCCTTCTACATTGGCATTAAATTCGAATACATCGGTTTCCATTGGCATTATATCCACAACGTTTTTTAGAGGAGCATAATCCTCTTGACCATTTAATAGTCTAAAATCGTGACCGTGCAAGTGCATTGGGTGTCGCATCATAGAATTGTTGTGAATTGTGATGCGAACATTTTCGCCTTTTTTAATTAATATTTTATCCGCTTCGGAAACCACTTTGTTGTCTAAACTCCAAACATAACGGTTCATATTTCCTGTCAATTCAAATTTTAATTCTCTTACTGGTGCATCTTTAGGAAGTATCGTTTTAGTTGGCGATTTTAACATTGCATAATTTAAGGTAGTAATATCCGAAAGCGCATTACTATTATAATCGGCTTCGGTCATTTTCATATCCTTCATTTTTTTATCGCTTTTCTTTTTTTGTTCTCCGGTAATTTCTGGGTACATTACTACATTCATATCCATTTGATTGTAGGACATATTCATTCCCATATCGTCTAAATCGCCGTTCATTTTCATCATCCCATTCATCATTTTCATTCCCTCAAAATATTTAAGCTTGGGAAGAGGTGTAATAAGTTGTTTGATACCATCCCCAATAAAATAAGAAGCTGAATACAATCTATCTTCGGTGGTGGCTAAAAATTCAAAAGCAGTTTTATCGGCAGGAATAGTAACTAGAACATCGTAAGTTTCAGAAACACCAACAATTAATCGATCTACTTCTACAGGTTCTACATCGTTACCGTCATTTGCAACTACCGTTATTTTTCCACCGGCATAAGTAAGCCAAAAATAGGAAGAAGCCCCACCATTAGATACGCGTAAACGTACTTTATCACCTGCTTTTAAAGGTTTTCCATCAATACTTTTCACATCCGTACTTTGCTTACCATTCATAAGGATTTTATCGTAAAATACATCGCTTACATCCATTGCATTCATCCTTTTCCATTCATTTTTTAATTTAACACCTAAATAACCTTGCTTTATGGCTTCTGTATAACTTTGGGTTGTTCCTTTTTTGATTGCTGGATAATCGTTTGCGTTGTGCAACATTCTATGTACATTTTTTGGATTTAGATCTGTCCATTCGCTCAATACTATAGGAACGGTTGGCAAATCATCAATACCCTTTCTAAAAGTTAGATCATCCGTTTTTTTATTCATAATAAATGAACCATACATTCCGATTTGTTCTTGCAATCCTGAATGGCTGTGGTACCAATGTGTTCCTTGTTGGATAATCGGAAATGTATATTTGTGTGTCGTGTTGGGCTTTATTGGCATTTGTGTTAAGTTTGGCACACCATCTTCTTTGTTAGGTAAAAACAAACCGTGCCAATGCAACGATGTTTCTTCATCCAGTTCATTATGTACATAAATTTCAGCGGTATCGCCTTCGGTAAATGTAAGTGTAGGCATCGGTATTTGTCCGTTTACAGCAATGGCTCTTTTAGGTTTACCTGTAAAATTTACGATGGTGTCTCGCACATATAAATCGTAACGCACTGTTCTTGGTGGTGTGTTGTTTTCAATTTTAGTTACGGTTTCTAGAGTTGCTTTTGTCATATCCATAATGCTCATATTATGATTTTGATGTGAAGCATTAGCATCCGTTTTCATATTGTCCATGCTACCCTTCTTTTCAGAAGTCTTTTTCATGGGAATTTGCATTTCATCATGCTTCTTCACCACCGTTTTTTTACCCGTTTTAGCTTTCTCCTTTATCAACGTCATTCCGCATTTAGGACATTTTCCCGGTTTGTCAGCGTGAATTTCGGGGTGCATTGAGCAGGTATACGTTGTGGGCTGCACCTTTTGCGCCTTTTCCTTTTTTGACATATCCATACCTTTCATATCCTGTGCATGGGCAAAGGAATAAATAGACATGATGAATATTAATACTATAATTTTTTTCATTTTTTTAAGTTTAAAATTGATTTACAAATTATTTTGGAGTTATTTATCTAATTCTTTAAGCTTTGCTTTCATTTGTTCAATTTCTGCCTGTTGGCTGGTAATAATATTTTTAATTAATTCCTTTATTTCAGGGTCGGTAACCGATGACTCTTTTCCCATTAATATTGCTGCGGCATGGTGTGGTATCATTGATTTTAAAAATTCTTTATCCCCAACTGCCGTCTGTTGCCTAATACCTGCAAAAAATAGAATCAAAGCAATAAAACCAGTGACAAGCAGTGAAATATTTAATTTCTTATTTCCGTACATGCTACCCATCACTAGAAGTTCAATTATGAGCATCGGCATGGTCATCAGTCCAGCCATGTAAAATTGGTTTATATTGGGTATTACATTGGCAAAAACATCTACCATTGCATACATTAGTATGTACATAGCTATAAATGATAACACTATCATAATCGCTAATTTCTTGTACATAGTCAAACTTAATTCTTTTGAATGCTCTTCTGTTGTGTGTTTCATTGCCATAATTTTTTGATTTAAAATTAATTTATTTTTTTAATAGTAACTCCAACTCTAAAATTTGTTTTTTAAGTGATTCAACACTTTTCATTTTTTTTAATTCTGCTATTGATAAAGCTTTTTTACCTGCTTCAATTGCACTTGGATAGTCTTTTAGTTCCGTTGCTATTTTTTGTCTCAAATTAGGATAGTAAAAATTTTGTGGATCTAATTTTTCGGCTTCAATAAGCCAAGCTATTGCTTGTTTGGAATCTCTGTTTGTACTGTAATAATAGTTTGCTGCTTGAAATAATAAATTAGCATCTTGAGTTTTTTCTTTAATGATGTTTTTATCTATTACTGCTAAAATATTTTCATCTGCTTTGCTTTTCAATGGAATTTTCACCATCGAATTTTCCCATATTATTTTTAGAAATCCCTCCCCTTTACTGTTAACATCATTTATTTCGATTGTAAATGTTTCATATAAATTGGGTATGCTTTCTACTGGAACTGTAAAACGAAAAACATCTTTTTTGGCATCGTATCCGGTTTCTCCATGTAATGTAGTATCTGTATTTACAATTATTGTCCACTCCTTTTTAGAAGGTATTGTGAATATTGAGTAACTACCCATTTTTAAAGTAGTATTTCCAAATACAATATCTTCGTTGGTAGTTATTGAAGTACAATCACTAGCGCCAGTTCGCCAGAGTTTTTCAAAAGGTACTAATTCACCAAATATTTTTCTGCCTCTTGCTAGTGGTCTGCTGTAAGAAACTTTGATTATTGTGCTACCCAATTCTTGTTCAAATGATGCAGATGGACTTGCAGAAGTTAGTTTTATTTGAACTTTTTCTTGTGCCGAAATTA
>NCET01000177.1 GCA_002280815.1 Flavobacteriales bacterium 32-34-25
GGACTTAAAATCCAGTGAACAGCAATGTTCGTGCGGGTTCAAGTCCCGCTCTGAGTACTAAAATGCTTCAATTAGGTTATGCTAATTGAAGCTTTTTTTTTGGATATTATTTGAATTAATCTCCAACACCTAAAGTGGTTCTTTTTATTTTTTGAATGGTTCCGTCTTCATTAAAGTAAAGATTTTCGGCACATATCTGACGTTGTTTGTCTCCGCATTCTGATTTGTTTTCGATCCATCGGTGATAGAATAATACCCATTTTCCTTTGTATTCTACAATAGAATGATGATTGTTGCTATCACCTTCTTGATCCATAATGACACCTTGGTATTTCCATGGACCTTTTGGTGATTTTGCTGTATAATATGTTAGGATTCTGTTTTCTTCAGGCATTGTATAATAATAAATTCCATTTCTTTTGAAAATCCATGGACCTTCTCTTTTAGGTTTATAGCCTCCCATATCCATTTTATACATTTTGCCTTTAACACTAAGCAAATCATCATTCATTTCGGCAACTAAATAATCGCCTCCGCCATTAAAATAAATATAAGCTTTTCCATCATCATCTATAAAAAGACAAGGGTCATTGGCATAAGGAGTTGTCCATAACGGTTTTCCTATAGCGTCTTTAAAAGGACCAGTGGGAGAATCGCTCACTGCAATTCCAATTCCCATCCATTTGGTACTGTTTTTTGGATTTACTCTGTCTTTAAAACCTGTTCCAACTGGAAAACAGAAATAATATTTACCATTTTTATAAGCGCAATCTGGTGCCCAAGCAAAATTGTCTGCCCAACTTAGATCTTTTACTGAAAAAATAGCTCCGTGATCAGTCCAATTTATTAAATCACTAGATGAAAAAGCATGCCAGTCTTTCATGAAAAAATCGGTTTGGCATTCTTCATCATTTGAAGCATATACATACATTTTGCCATCTTTCCATACATGAGCGGAGGGATCGGCAGTGAAAATTTTGCTGCCAAAATTCAATGGGTTTTGTGAATAGCTATTATTAGTATTTAATAGGGAAAGGAGTGGTAAAGCAATAATTGATAAGGCTGTTTTTTTATTCATTATGTGGTTATTGTGGTTAAAGACTCATTGACTTACATGTAAATATAAATTATTTCAAACAAAAAAACCTTGCTTATTTTGAGCAAGGTTTTAAAAATGAGGTTGTTTGTTATTATTTTGTCTTTGCCAAAGTATATTTCTCGGAACTAGGTTTTCCAAATTGTATCCCTGAAATTTGAATAACTAAACTATTATTTGCTGCTTTTTTATAGCTGATTTTTTGAGGATAATCGTTTTTTAGATTTTCAAAAATGAGTTCAGTCTCAATGTCGTCTTTTAGTTGAAAACGGATTGGTTTATCGTCATTTTGTCCCTTTATAGTTGTGGTATAAGTTAATGTTTCTCCTTTTTGTTGTAGAATAATAGATTCGTTGTGAATGGTGTCTTTGTCTTTTATAAAAAGTGACTTTGCTTTAAAAGTACTGTCGTTTACTTTTTCCCAGTTTTCAGAAAGTATACCAAGATTGGTTTTGTTATGCCATTTTCCGATAAGCCAATCGGCTTTTTTTATTAGATCTTTTTCGGCGTTATTGCTTTTTTGACAAGCCGAAGCAATCAAGAGTATTGATAGTAATGAAGTTATTTTTTTCATAAATGAATTGAATTGATTTTGTATCGAATTCAGAGCAAAATTAGTAAAAATACCAATAGATTTTCAAGAATGTTATTTAGCTATTTTTAACATTCTTTAGCCATTTAAAAGGCTTATTTTTGCACTCCGAATTGAAAGAAACACAAATCAATGATTTCAGAGTATTTTAATAATTTACGTCAATCGCCGAAGGGCTATCGATTGGCAACTACAGTATTTTTCTTTATTTCTGGTTTTGGCTATTCGTCATGGGCTTCTCGAATTCCTGCGATAAAAGCTCAATTGCATTTATCGGAAGCGGAATTTGGAGCAGTCTTATTTGCCTTTCCAATTGGTTTAATGTTTACAATGCCTTTTACAGGAAGAATTTTAAATTTATTTAGCAGTCGTTATTGTATGTTATTGGGCGCTATTTTGTTTAATATAGTTTTAGCATTACCAGGGTTTGCGGCATTTGTATGGCAATTGGTTCTTATTCTTTTAATTTTTGGTGGTTCACGCAATATTTTGAATTTATCAATGAATGCGCAAGCCTTAGAAGTACAGCGGCTGTATCCTAAATCGATTATGACCACTTTTCATGCTATTTGGAGTTTGGCTGGATTTGCAGGAGCAGGTTTAGGATATGTTATGGTAACGCAAAAGATTGATCCATCGCATCATTTATTAGGAGTTAGTGTTGCCATGCTGGCTGTGACGGCTTGTTTTTATCCATTAACCATAGAGACTGAACCTTTAAAAGAACAAAAAAAGTTTTTTTCGATGCCTGATAAAACTTTATTGAAATTTGCTATTATTTGTTTTGTGTCGATGGCTTGCGAGAATACGATGTACGATTGGAGTGGGATTTATTTTCAGAATGTATTGCATGCTTCACAGAAGATTACAACAGCTGCTTTTGTCTTCTTTATGACAGCGGTTACTTTAGGGCGTTTTTGTGGAGATTATGTGGTGATGCGTTTTGGAATTAAAAAAATATTATTTTACAGTGCTGTAATGATTAGTGTTGGATTTTTAATTTGTTTTCTTTTTCCGTTTATCATTTCAACAATTATTGGTTTTGTGTTGATTGGTCTTGGAGTTTCTTGTACTGTTCCATTAGTATTTAGTATTGCGGGAAAATCTAAAAATTTAAGCAGTGGTTCGGCATTGACTTCTATATCAACTATTGGATATCTTGGTTTTTTAATTGTTCCGCCAATGGTTGGTTTTATATCGGAAGCCTTGAGTATGAAATGGGCTTTTTTAATTATGGCTCTTTTAGGCGGAATTATGATTTATATGGTGAATCAAATTTCGGAGGAAAATTGATGAATTTAAAACAAATCCATAGCCCTGATGGAAGCGGCATCCTTTTTCCAGCTTTTTTTTGCTAGAAAAAGATAGAGCGGACAGCAGGAATTGGCTCCTAAAAAAATCTGAAATTTGGATTCTTAAATGTGCAATCTTTTTTGTATTTTTGCACTCCAATTATAAGGACTACAACTATGTTAGACAGACTTCAAATAGTGAAACAACGTTTTGACGAGATTTCGGATTTAATCATCCAGCCAGATGTTATTTCGGATCAAAAGCGTTATGTACAGTTGAATAAAGAGTATAAAGATCTAAAGGCTTTGGCTGGGAAAAGAGATGAATATGTTCTTTTAATGGCTAATATTGAAGAAGCAAACGAGATAATTGCTGATGGAAGTGATGCAGATATGACCGAAATGGCTAAGATGCAACTGGATGAAGCGAAGCAAAGATTGCCAGAATTGGAGGAAGAAATCAAATTTATGTTGATTCCTAAAGATCCTGAAGATGCTAAAAATGTAATGGTGGAGGTTCGTGCCGGAACAGGTGGAGATGAAGCGAGTATTTTTGCAGGAGATTTATTTAGAATGTATACTAAATACTGTGAAAGTCGTGGTTGGAGAACATCGGTTGTAGATATGAACGAGGGAACTTCAGGGGGATTTAAAGAGGTGATCTTTGAAGTTACCGGTGAAGATGTTTACGGAACTTTGAAGTTTGAAGCGGGAGTTCACCGTGTACAACGTGTTCCACAAACGGAAACACAAGGACGTGTACATACATCGGCAGCGACAGTTATGGTTTTACCAGAAGCTGAGGAGTTTGATGTTCAAATTGATATGAATGATGTTCGTGTGGATTTCTTTTGTTCGTCAGGACCTGGGGGACAATCGGTAAATACAACTAAATCAGCAGTACGTTTGACACACATTCCAACTGGATTAGTGGCGCAATGTCAGGATCAAAAGTCACAGCATAAGAATAAAGATAAGGCTTTAGGTGTATTGCGTTCTCGTTTATACGAAATGGAATTAGCTAAAAAAGAGGCTGAAGATGCTACTAAGAGAACTTCGCAAGTAAGTTCTGGAGACCGTTCGGCTAAAATTAGAACTTATAATTATGCTCAAGGTCGCGTAACAGATCACAGAATTGGATTGACTTTATACGATTTAGGAAATATCATGAATGGTGATATTCAGAAAATTGTAGATGAATTACAGTTAGTTAACAACACCGAAAAACTAAAAGAAGCTAGTGAGGTTTTCTAATCGTTATTTAAATATTATTTGTTAAGAAAAACATAATTTTTTTAATGGTATTAATAAGAAAAAGCACTTAATTTGCGTTATCAAATTAGGTGTTTTTTTTTGCTCCAAATTTATTAACTAAATAGTAATATTATGAAAAAGAGAATTTTTCTTTCGTTGTTTGCTTTTGCAAGTTTTTGCACTGCAAATGCTCAGTCTTATTTAGGATATACTCCTGATAATTATGCTGGTGTTCAAAGTGTATTGTATAATCCTGCGTCTATAGCTGATTCTCGTTTTAAAGCGGATATTAATTTGTTTTCTATAAGTTCGTCTGTTGGAAATGATTTGTATGGCGTGAAGATTTTTGATGTTTTTAAAGACGGATACGATTTTGATTTAGAAGCAAAAAAGAGTTTTTCCAATGCTAATAATGCTGTATTCAATTCAGATATAATGGGGCCATCTGTAATGTTTAACATTGCTCCTAAACATTCATTAGCAATATTTACCAGAGCAAGAGCTTTTATGAATGTTATTGATGTCAATGGGCAAGTGATTAATGATCTTACTAAAGAAAATTCTTCTACTTTTCCTACGGCTACTTTAGGAAGTCCAAACGCAGTAGGAAATTCATGGGGTGAGATAGGTCTTTCTTATGCTGCTGTTTTGTATCAAAAAGGACAACATTTCTTAAAAGGGGGTATTACTGCTAAATATTTACAGGGAGTTGCTAATTACCATTTCCAAGGAACCAATATATCTGTAAAATATGATGATTTTGGAAACCCACTTCTAGATACATATACAACAACAGGTAATGCAATATATGGTTCAAGTCAGGATTTTTCAACAAATTCAGATATTGAAATCGATTCTAAATCAAGAGGTTTTGGAGTTGATTTAGGATTGGTTTACGAATGGAGACCAGAATACACTGCTGACAGAGCCGATATCAATGATTTAAAAGAAGTAAATAAATACAAATTGCGTTTTGGTGTTTCGGTTACCGATTTAGGGTATATGAAATATGATAAAGGTGTTCGTAATAGTTATAATTTGACAGGATCATTCACTCATGATGATTTTGAGGGCTATGACAACTTTGATGATTTTATGAAAAATGAGTTTACTCCAACTCCTGTTAATGGTGATGTAAAATCACACTTACCAACAGCTATTCATGCTGATGTAGATTGGAATATCCATAGAAAATTTTATTTGAATGCGAATGCTGATTTTGGTGTAGTAAGTAAAACAAAATTAAATCAAAATAGTATTGCTAACCGTGTGAGTTTGACTCCTCGTTTTGAATCAAAATGGTTTAGTGCTTATGTTCCAATTTCGTATATGGATTATAGTAAACAAGCACAAGTGGGGGTAGGTTTGAGAACAGGAGTATTTTTCATTGGATCTAGTTCTATTGTTTCTAATGCCATTTCAAAAAGTTCAAGAGCAGCTGATATTCACTTAGGAATAAAAATTCCAATTTACCAAAAAAAGGCTGAAGATAAAGATCAAGATGGAGATGGTTTGTTAGATAAAGATGATGAATGTCCTACTGTTGCTGGACCTGTTGAAAACAAAGGATGT
>NCET01000178.1 GCA_002280815.1 Flavobacteriales bacterium 32-34-25
CTGGTTAATAGCCAAGGGATAATAAGTTCGCTGTATTCTTTTAGATATTTACTTGTAATTTCTTCCCAATTGATTGTTGTTGAATTCATAGTTTATCATTTTTGTTAATATAAAAAGTCCAAAAACCGAATGATTTTTGGACTTGCTTTTTATTTTCTTTGAGACAATTAAATGTCGTCAAAATCAATGTCGGTAAAACTAGATATTCCTGGAACTGAATCTTCGGCACTTACTCTTTCAGTAGCATACTCTTTTTTGAAATCTTTTTGATGTCTTTCAGAGATCACTTCTTCTCCTTTGTGGTTTAAAACATAAGAAGTCATTTCTTCTAAAATTTCAGTAAAAGCAGTAAAATCTTCTTTGTACAAATATATCTTGTGTTTTTTGAAGTGAAACGAACCATCTTCTTCAGTGAATTTTTTACTTTCGGTAATGGTAATATAATAATCATCCGCTTTTGTAGCTCTCACATCGAAGAAATAGGTTCTTCGTCCTGCACGTAAAACTTTAGAAAAGATTTCTTCTTTTTCTAACATGTCATTTTCTCTCATAATCCGTTCTATACAATAATATGGTTGTTAATTGAAACCAAAAATGATAAAAATATATGTATTAAGCAAGATTTATAGTAATTCTTTTTCAGAAAGTTGTTTTAAATAAAGCGATGCGTAATAGCCTTCTTGATTTATTAACTGGTTATGAGAACCTTGTTGAATGATTTTTCCATCTTCGAGAATTATAATTTTATCAGCATTCTTAGCCGATGAAACTCTATGACTCACAATTATAGTTGTTTTGTCTCTACAAATGGCATTGAGGTTGTTCAAAATTGCTTCTTCGGTTTCAGTGTCTACGGCTGATAAACAGTCGTCAAAGAGTAAAATAGGAGGGTTTTTAATGATAGCTCTGGCTATAGAAACACGTTGTTTTTGTCCGCCCGAAAGCGTAATTCCTCTTTCGCCAAGAACCGTATCGTATTGTTTATTGAAACCCATAATATTGTCATGAACCACAGCATTTTTGGCTGCAGCCATAACTTCTTCAATTTCGGCATCTTCCTTGCCAAATCGGATGTTGTTTTTAATACTGTCAGAAAATAAAAAAGCATCCTGAGGTACAATTCCAATGCTGTTTCTTAAATCAAATAAGTTCAAACGGCTAATTTCTTTCTGGTCAATTTTGATAGCTCCATCGGTTACATCGTACATTCTCGAAATTAACGATAGGATAGTCGATTTTCCAGAACCGGTTTTTCCTAAAATAGCAAGCGTTTCTCCTTTTTTTACAGTAAACGAGATGTTTTTAAGCGCCGTAATATTAGTATCTTCATAAGTATAGCTAACGTCTTCAAAAGAAATAGCGCCTTCTATAATCGATTTTTCAGAATTATTATTCTTGATTTCAGGTTCTATTTTCAAAAATTCGTTTAGTCTTTTTTGAGAAGCTTCGGCTTCTTGAACCATAGACGAAACCCACCCCAAAGAAGCTACTGGCCAGGTCAACATATTGACATACAAAATAAATTCGGCAATAGTTCCAATGCTTTTTATTGTTCCGTCAATGTACATTAATCCGCCAAAATAAATTACAACCAAGTTACTAATTCCAATAAGAGCCAACATGAGTGGGCCAAATAACGATTGTACTTTAGCCAAATCTAAACTTTTGCTTTTGCTTTCTAAAGCCAAGGCGTGCATGTTGTCCTGATGTTGGTTTTCTAAAGAATAGGCTTTTATGACGCGAACTCCTGAGAAAATTTCTTGTGTAAAACTAGAAACTTTAGATAGGTATTGCTGAAAAGTAGTGCTTCGAATGTTGATTTCGGTACTTAATTTAAAAATAGCATAAGATAATATTGGCAGTGGTAAAAGTGTGTATAAAGTAAGCAATGGCGATACTCTATACATGAAAATAATTACGATAGCAAAACGAATAACGGTATTGATCGTGTACATAACCGCTGGTCCAACATACATTCGAACTTTAGAAACATCTTCGCTAATACGGTTCATTAAATCTCCCGTTCGGTTTTTTTTATAGAAATTTTGAGATAGATTTTCATATTGTCTAAACACTTCATTTTTTAGGTCAAATTCAATATGACGGGACATCACAATCAAGGTTTGACGCATTAAAAAGGTCAAAAAACCCGCAATAATTGTAGTGGCAATAATGAGTAGAATATTATAAGTCAATTGCTCCTTAACAAACGAAATTGATACATTTTCGCTTTTAGCAAAAGACTCAATAGAGGCAAAAGATTGACTAATTAATTTAGGTGTAAAAAGAGAAAATATTTGTGCAACTATAGTAAATACAATTCCTAAGATAAAACGGTATTTGTATTTGATAAAGTATTTATTGAGGTAAAGTAATTCTTTCATTTCTAAACGATGCTGTATTTTATAAATAACAAAGATATAGCTTTAAAAGTAATAATGGGTAGCTATGTGTTTACTGTTAAGTCTCATTTAACGTTTCATTAGGTAAATTCATCAGTTCAAAATAAAGCCACGAATTCACAAATTTAATCTATCGGATAGTATAATTTATTAAGATATGTAGTTGATTTTAAATTTTAAAAAATAAAATTAGTGAATTCGTGGCAACAACTCAGGTGTTTTGCCTCTCTTTTTATGGCTTTAAATTTTATTTTGAAAAAGGAAATCCTTATTTTTGCAGACTAATTTAATAAAAGTTCTTACAAGGTGGTAAATAGACGACACATTCGCGTTAAAGTTATGCAAACCATTTATGCGATGCATCAAAACGGCTCTGATAACCTAGAAAAGGAAGAGAAATTCCTTTTTTACAGTATCGATAATATTCAGGATTTATACCTTACAATGATTTCTTCCTTACTAGAAATTTGTAAAAAAGAAACTCAATTTTTGCATTTATCTAGTCAGAAACATTTAGCTACTGCAGCTGAACGCAATCCCAACGAAAAATTTATTAAAAACAGTATTTTTCAAATTCTAGCCGAAAACAATTCTTTAAGTATTGCTCTGGAAACTAGAAAAATTGATGCTTGGCATTTGCACGAAGATTATATTGCATTGTTATTGACAGCAATAAAAGAAAGTTCTTATTATCAAACTTACATGAGCAATCCAACACGCTCGTTTGAAGAAGACCGCCAGTTGATTGTGGATTTGTTTATTGAAGTGATTGTTCCAAATGATAAACTATACGAATTTTTAGAAGACGATAAGTTGACTTGGATTGATGATATCCCGATGGTAAACACACAAATCATCAAACAATTGAAAGCGATGAAACCTATCGAAAACGATAATTTTAGAGTGCCAAAATTGTACAAAGACAATGAAGACAGAGATTTTGTGAAAGATTTGTTTCGTAAAACGGTTTTGAACGAAGCAGCATTAGCAAAAGAATTTGTAGACAAAACACCTAACTGGGATAGCGATAGAATTGCTGAGGTAGATACTATAATTTTAAAAATGGCAATTTGCGAATTTTTGAAATTCCCATCGATTCCTGTGAAAGTAACTTTGAACGAATATTTAGAATTAGCCAAAGAATATTCTACTCCTAAAAGTAGTATTTTTATCAACGGAATTTTAGATAATCTGGTTAAAGAACTAGAATCAAGCAAAAAAATGATTAAAGCCGGTCGCGGTTTAATGTAATATTTATAAATAAAAAACGAGAATCAAAATTATGGAACAGTTAAGTCAATTTGCACCGTTTATCTTAATGTTTGTGGTTATCTATTTCTTCATGATTAGACCACAACAAAAAAGAGCCAAACAAGAAAAAGAATTTGAAGCTAGTTTAAAAGTAGGTGATAAAATCATTACTAAAAGCGGTCTTCACGGTAAAGTGGCTGAACTAGCCGATACTACAGTAGTAGTTGAAACTATGGCTGGAAAATTGAAAATGGAACGTTCTGCGATTTCTATGGAAATGAGTGCTACTTTAGCTAAAAAATAGTCCAATTTTTTATAATAAAAGCCCCGATTCTACTATTAGAGTCGGGGCTTTTACTTGCTTGAAAATTATTTTTTCTTGCCTTTGTTCTTTTTGTTTTTCTTTTGCTTTTTAGCTTTTTTCTTGGCTTTTTTCTCTTTAGCCTTGGCTTTCAATTTGGCTTTTTTTGCTTTTTCTTTTTTTGCTTTCTTCGCCTTCGCTTTTGCTTTTTTAGCTTTAGCCTTTGCTTTTTCTTTAGCGTTTGCTTTTAAAGCTTTCTTTTTTTCTTTGTCTTTCATCTTTTTCTTTTTAGTTTTTTTTGCAACGGCTACTTCGTCGTTTTCAGTTGTTTCTGCAACTATTATCTCTTCTTCGATTACTGCTGGAACTTCTTCAATTATTTCTTCAACAATTTCAGGAGTTTCTTCAATTGTTGTAACAACAGGTTTTTGTTTGGTTCTTGGACTTCTAGTTGTAGGTTTTACTTCTTTTAAAGGTTCTTGAGGAGCAGTTTCATTAGCTTCCTTTTCGATTGTTTCTTTTTTAATCATTGTGACGCTATATTTAATGTTATGTAATTGTAAAATCAATGTAAGTAAATATACAATATATAAATGGGTTGCAATGTTAAGTTTTTTGTAAGACCAGACTAAAGTCCAACTTTACAAAATGTGTCGAGTCTACGGTTATAAATGTTATAATAGATTTTAATCCGTTGAAAGGAACAGATAAATATTCTAGCAAACGTTTTCACCCATTGTAAACAAAAAAAACCGACACATTGCTGTATCGGTTTAATTGATTAATCGTGTTGAAGTATTATTTTCCTTTTTTAGGTTCTTCCAAACCAAAGTTGGGTAAAGCGGTTAGTTCGGCAATTTTTACAATTACTTCAACGGCTTTTTGCATGCTTTCTACAGGAACGTATTCGTATTTTCCGTGAAAATTATGTCCGCCAGCAAAAATGTTCGGACAAGGCAATCCCATATAGGATAATTGAGAACCATCTGTTCCGCCACGAATGGGTTTTATAATTGGTTTGATATTTAGTTCTTTCATTGCTTTTTCGGCAATGTCTACAATATGTTTTACAGGAACTACTTTTTCCTTCATATTGAAATATTGATCTTTTATTTCAGCAATAATAATATCTCCGCCAAATTGTTTCGCAAATTTCCTGTTGATTTTGCTGGCAATTTTCTGGATTTTCTCTTTCCTTTTTTCGAATTTTTTACTGTTGTGATCTCTTATAATTAGTTCGATCACTGTTTCCTCGATGCTTCCGTTAAAATGATAGACATGATAAAAACCTTGGTATCCTCTAGTTTTTTCAGGAACTTCATCTGATGGCAATTCGTTAATAAAAGCATTTGCAATCAGCATGGAGTTGATCATTTTTCCTTTGGCGTAGCCCGGATGAACACTTTTCCCTTTGAAAGTAATTTTGGCTCCAGCCGCATTAAAATTTTCATATTCTAATTCACCTATCTGACTTCCGTCCATGGTGTACGCCCATTGTGCGCCAAATTTCTTTACATCAAAAAAATGTGCTCCACGACCAATTTCTTCGTCAGGAGTGAAACCAACCTGAATTTTTCCGTGTTTTATTTCCGGATTTTGGATCAGGAATTCCATTGCGGTCACAATTTCGGTAATTCCGGCTTTATCATCTGCGCCTAAAAGTGTGGTTCCGTCTGTAGTAATTAGGGTTTGTCCTTTGTATTGCAATAAATCTTTAAAATAATTAGGAGATAAAACGATGTTTTGCGCTGCATTCAATACAATGTCTTTTCCGTCATAATTATTTATGATTTGTGGTTTTACATTGGCTCCCGAAAAATCAGGTGAAGTGTCAAAATGAGAAATAA
>NCET01000179.1 GCA_002280815.1 Flavobacteriales bacterium 32-34-25
ATTCAAAACCCTTTTAAGTACTTGATTTCTAAATTTGTTACAGAAGATCAAACAAAAAATCACTAAACCAGTAAAAATGAACAAATTTAAACCCACACAGTTTTTATTTAATAGAAGTAAAATTCCAATTATAAATTTTCAAAAGTCAATCTGAAACAATCCATTGACTATTTTTTAAAAGAAGCACAAAAACTAAACTAACTCTAAAACCAAACTTATGACAAAATCAATTTCGGAGTATTCATAAACTCTACAAACTAAGCTGATATTTTTTTTAAAATTTTACTCGAGAAAAGTAAAAAAGAGATATCAAAACTATAATTTTAACTGAATCATTACCAATTTAGGAATAGCTTTAAAACCTATTCCGTTTTAATAACAAAATTATGAAAAGGACTATATTTTTATTTTTGTTGCTTACCACTTGCTCACTTGTATTTGCACAAGATAATGTTACCGTAAATGGTATGGTAAGCGATGGGCAAAATATGCCAATGCCAGGTGCTACTGTTTTAGAAAAAGGAACAAAAAACAGTACCGTAACCTCAATAGATGGTTTCTACCAAATCAAAGTAAAAGCAAACGCAACATTAGTATTCTCTTTTATAGGTACAAAAACTACTGAGGAAAAATTGAATGGCAGAACTACCATCAACACTAAATTAACAGATGAAGCAAACAGTCTTAACGAGGTTGTAGTTGTAGGTTATGGAACCCAAAAGAGAAAAGATCTTACCGGAGCTATTTCTTCTGTTAAAGGAGAAGAGCTAGCTAAAATACCAGTACAAAACGTAGCTCAAGCATTGCAAGGACGTATTGCTGGTATGGAAGTTACTATGAGTGACGGAACACCAGGATCTGATCCTTCTATTAAAATACGTGGCGGAATGTCCATCACTCAAAGTAATGAGCCTTTATATGTAATTGACGGTGTACCGCAAACAGATGGAATAGGATTTTTAGACCCTATGGATATTGAATCAATAGATATATTAAAAGATGCTTCATCAACCTCTATTTATGGGGCACAAGGAGGAAATGGGGTAATTTTAGTTACCACTAAGCAAACAAAATCAGGAAAAGTAACCGTTAATTACGATACCTACGCAGGTATAAAACAGGTAACTTCTGAAATTGGAGTAATGAATCCATATCAATTTACTCAATTAACTTATGAAAGAGTAGCATCTGATCCTATAAAACTGGCTGCATTTACAAATAATTATGGTGCTTTTGATCAACTGGAATCACTTTATGCTAACAGAGCTGGTAAAAACTGGCAAAAAGAAATCTTTGGAAGTCCAGTAATGAGTCAATATCATAAATTGAGCATCAGTGGCGGTCAAAACGAAACTAAATTTAATATTTTCTATTCCCTAAATGATGATGAAGGTATCATGATAGGAAGTGCCTCAAGAAAAAATATTGCTAAAATGTCGATAAACCATAACGTAAGTAAAAAGTTTTCGATTAGTGGTATTGTGAATTATTCCAATCAAAAAATCACAGGATTAGATACAGGTGAAGGTGGAAACCCAAGATTAAGCATGTTACAAAACGTTTTCAGATACCGTACTGTAAATGGCCTATTAGGTACAGATGACGAACTTGAAGATTTATTAATAGATCCATTAGATTCTAGTCTTGCATTACAAAGCCCACTGGTTACCCTATCCAGTCAAAAAAGAGAATCAGTTAAAAAAGGATTAAATGCAAGTGTACAATTGCAATACAACCTTACTCCTAAGTTAGTTTATAGAGGATTAGCGAGTTTAACGAATAACAATACTACAAATAAGTATTTTAATGATAGTGAAGGAATATTAGCAATCAGAAGTGGTGGTGCTTTTGGAGGAATTTCCGAATTGCATTCAAACCGTTTTAATTACAACAACACCCTTACTTATAGCAATACATTTGCTAAGAATCATAAATTTGATATTACTGCTGGTCAGGAATATATTTACAATTATTCTGAAGCCTTTTCAGTTAGTGCTTCTGCCTTTCCTGAAGTAAATTCAGGCTGGCATAAATTAGAGATGGGAACTGTTCCTGGAATTCCAACATCACTTACTCAAGATGATAAAATAATGTCCTTTTTTGCAAGATCAAATTACTCATACAAAAACAGATACTTATTATCGGCAAGTTTACGAACTGATGGTTCTTCTAAATTTGGGCCAAACAACCGTTGGGGTTATTTCCCAGCTGTATCAGCAGCTTGGAGAGTTATCAACGAAGATTTTATGAAAAACGCAACAGCTATTTCTGATTTAAAACTTCGCGCAAGTTATGGTCAGGCAGGAAATAATAGAATAGCTAATTATGCTGCATTGGGAATTTTTGATTCAGGATCTTATCCTTTAGACAACTCAACCGTTACTACTGCATTCCAGAGAAATCTTCCTAACCCAAATTTAAAATGGGAATCAACTCAATCTACGAATCTAGGTTTGGATTTAGGATTCTTTAACCAACGAATCACCCTTACTTCTGAATTATATGAAAATCGTTCTAAAGATTTACTGTATAACACTCGTATTCCTGCCAATTCAGGTTTTACAAATCAGTTCCAAAATATTGGTTCAACCTCTAGCCGTGGTTTAGAATTCACTTTAAATACAGCCAATATTAAAAAGACTGATTTCTCTTGGAATACCAGTTTTAACATCGCTTTCAACAAAACCAAGGTACTTAGTTTGAGCGAAGGAGAAACTTCATTATTAACCAGTAGTTATTTCCCTAATGTAAACGACTATCTATTAGAAGTAGGAAAACCAGTTGGTATCATGTACGGTTATGTTAGAGATGGTCTGTATCAGGTAAGCGATTTTGATTATAATGCAACTAATGGAACTTATGCTTTAAAAACAGGTGTAGTTAGTGACATTGATGCGGTAGAACAACCAGGATTCATTAAATTTAAGGATATCAATGGAGACGGTGTAATAAACAGTTTAGACCGAACTGCAATAGGAAATGCTAACCCAAAATTCACTGGAGGTATAAACAATACTTTTAGTTACAAAGGAATCGATTTAAGTATATTTTTAAACTTTACTGTAGGTAATGATATTTTTAATGCTAATGTATTGAACAATGCAAATCTTAATACAGAGAACTTAAATTCATTAGCCGTATTTGCAGACAGATGGACAACTATTAATGCAGCTGGGCAAAGAGTAACCGACCCTACCGAGTTAGCGGCTTTAAACGCAGGAAAAACCAATCCATCCTACATCGGAAACGGTACTGGTCGTTTGTATAGCGATATTATCGAAGATGGTTCTTTCTTGCGCATCAACAACATAAGCTTAGGATATACATTACCTAAAAAATGGTTAAATGCAATGAAAATTTCAAATATGAGATTTTATGTAACTGCTTATAATTTGTATGTATTTACAAAATATTCAGGTTATGATCCTGAAGTTAGTGTAATTAATAATGCCTTGACTCCTGGTGTTGATTTTAGTGCTTATCCAAAAGCAAAATCCTTTATTACAGGTTTAAACATTTCACTATAATTTAAAATTTAAAGAAAATGAAAAATAAAATATTTTCCCTAAAAGCAATTTTAGTAGCTGGTGCAGCTTCTTTACTGTTGCCTCTAAGTTCTTGTGATAATCAAATAGAAACTACCCCATATTCTTATTTCACATCAGCTAATTTTTTCTCTAATGAAAACGAAGCCTATATGGCAACATTAGGAGTATATGAAATCATGTCTTCTCAAGACACCTACGGTTGGAATATTCCACAAGTTTTTGATACGGATACTGATCTTATCCAAATTAGTGGAGATACCGATGTTGACTGGAGAACAATACCACACTACAAAGGCATTTCAAGAACCGTAACTTTCTACACGGTATGGAGTAAATTGTACAATGGTATAGACCGAGCAAACGTGGTAATTGAAAAAATACCAGAAATGGATTTATATAAAAATGGCACCGAAAGTCAAAAAACTCAATTGAACCGCATGCTTGGTGAAGCTAAATTTTTACGTGGTTTTTACTATTCTGAGTTAGTACGCCTTTGGGGAGATGTTCCTTTTAAAACCAAAAGCTCACAAACAGGAGATAATTTTAGAGCAGGTCTGGTAGATCGCTATGAAATCTATACTCAGATTATAAAAGACATGCAGGAAGCTGCTGCCGTATTGCCTGAAGCAACACCTACAGACGAACGTATCAATAAATGGGGAGCCAAAGCCATGCTTGCCAGAGTAGCACTATTTGCAGGAGGATATTCATTAAGAGCTGATGGAACAATACAACGCCCAGACAATTATAGAGATTATTACCTATTGGCACAACAAGAGATTAATGATATTATGGCCAACAATCCCTATAAGTTGAATCCTTCCTACTCTAAAGTATTTAAAAATCAGTGTCAACATGATGATCTAGAGCCAACGGAAAACATTTTTCAGGTTGCTTTTTACAATCCTGCAATAGGAACAACATTAGCAAATACTTCTTGGTCCGGTTATTTCAATGCCCCAGCTGCACCTACCGCTACCAACAGTTTCTACGGTGGTACAGCAGCCCGATGTTTAGTTCCTAAACCATTCTATACTAGTTTTGCAACAGGAGATCTACGCAGAGATTTTTCAATAGCCACTTATGTCTTTGATGCTCTTGGAAACAAGCTTGCTCGTATAACCACCAATCAAGACCAATCATGGACAACAGCCAAATGGAGCAGAGAATATCAAACTAACGCTCCTCAGGAAAGAATTAGCACTTACATCAACTGGGTAATTATGCGTTATTCTGATTTATTATTAATGCGTGCTGAAGTTGAAAATGAATTAAACGATGGCCCTAATACCATTGCTTATGATGCCATAAATGAGGTAAGAAGAAGAGGTTTTGGTGTAGATGTACCAGGAAGCAGTATTAATGTTACATTAGGAAACCCAGGCTCAGGATACACATCAGCAGCTACTGTGGTAATTAATATTACAGGAGGAGGCGGTACTGATGCAGCTGCAGCTGTAGTAAGATTGGCTACTGGAAATCGTATTAGTACAATTACAATGCTACGTCCTGGAGATGGTTATACTTCTGCTCCAACAGTAACTATTACTAGTACTGATGGACAAGGTACTGGGGCAACAGCTACAGCTACACTTGTAGCAAAACCAACAGCTGCACAAATTAATCTTGCTGGCTTAGACAAAGCTAATTTTCTTAAAGCAATACAACAAGAAAGAGCTTGGGAACTTTCGGGTGAAGGAATGCGTAGAGCTGATTTAATTCGTTGGGGAATTTTAGCTGAAAAAATAGCACAAACAAAAGCAGAAGTTCAGGCAATTAGAGCTACTTATCCTTACCCTGCTTTTGACAACTTTACAAAATTCAAACACGAATTATATCCTTTTCCAACTAATGAAACGGATGTAAACAAAAGTATTACTCGTCAAAATCCTGGCTATAATTAATACTCTAAAATCAAAATTATGAAGAAGATAATTCTATTATTCAGTATACTATTAATGAGCAGCTTATCTTTTGGTCAAAATAAACCAAAAAGTATGAAAGTCTTAAGAGACTCTATTTTTACAGTAATGAAATTAAGCGATGCAAACAGACAAAAGATGCACGATTTAATTGCAGAAAACGGCAAAGCCCAAAAGGCCATTAAAGAAGATGCGACTCTTACTGATGAGCAAAGAAAAGAAAAATTGCAAGCTTGGAAACAAGAGGTTTCTATCAAAGAAAAAGCAATTCTAACTAGCTTGGAAACAAGAGGTTTCTATCAAAGAAAAAGCAATTCTAACTCCTGAAGAGTTCTTAATATGGAGAGATTTTGGAAAATCGCTAAGCAATAAACCAAAGCAATAAAATTAAAAGTTAAATACAAATGCAGAGCCCAAAAAGCTCTGCATTTGTATTTATAAATAAACAAACACCTTTAATTAGCCGTATAAATACGAAAAATCACAAGTAATTAAAGCTATAACCAAAGGTTATAACTAAATTTAATATCATTTTACACAAAATCAAAACCTCATTTAAACATTGATTGGTAAATTCGTTTTGTGTTTTAAAAGTTAGTAAAACAAAAAGCCATCCAATAAAATTAGTACAGATTATGAAATTCAAAAAAAACATAGTGTTTTTATGTCTGTTGGGATTAACCACTATTCCCTCTGTTAGTGTAGCTCAAACAGCTGAACGCCCTAATATTCTCATCATCATGACCGACCAGCAAACGGCTGATGCGATGAGTATTGCTGGTAATAAAAATTTGCATACTCCTGCAATGGATAAATTGGCTCAAAACGGAGTACGCTTTACCAAAGCCTATTGCGCCCAACCTTTATGCAGCCCTTCGCGTACAGCAATAATGAGTGGAAAAATGCCTTTTGAAACGGGTTTTATTGGCAATGCTCCAGAGAAAGACGGTCAATGGCCTGATGATTTATTGATGATGGGTAAGATTTTCCAAAATGGCGGTTACAAAACGGGCTATGTTGGAAAATGGCATTTACCTGTT
>NCET01000180.1 GCA_002280815.1 Flavobacteriales bacterium 32-34-25
TTTTTGTAAAGATTCTAAATTTATAAAATAGACACTACCCTCTCTACTGTATTTCAATTCAATTCCGTCCTGGATAATTTTGCTGATTTCTAAAGGATTCTGTAAATCAATTTGCATTATATTGTACTCTTGTACTACTTTATATTTAATCACATTAGAACCTGTAATTGTGCGATCTAAAGGATTTATTTTTATATCTAATCGGTATTGTTTTAAGTCCCACCAAGATCTTTCTTTAGTGATACTTCCTCGCAAACTGTCTTGCCTGTCAAACAACACTTTTTTCGTATTTAAAAGGGATTGTGCTTTTATTGGGTTTAAAAAACTGCAGAGAATAAGAATGAAAAGATGGCTAATCTTCATAAATTTAAAGTCTTTTTAAAATAAAATTGTAATTGAATTAATTGAGAAATTAATGCAAATTAGTCACCTTGTTTTGTTCGACAACCACAGTGTAATCAGCAATTAATCGATCAACATAATTGTTTAGTAATTCCAGAATTCTTTCGTTTTTATCCGATTTTACAATTAATCCTGCATGATAATCTAGTGGAACTCTAAAACAAACTTCGGGATCTGAGAAAGAAGATAAATCAGGATGTTGAAATTTTGATAAAGTCAAAACAATACCAGCATATTCTTTTTTTACTTTTGGTAATTTGTATTTTTTTTCTTTTACCAAAGCATCTTCAATAGTTGCCCATTCCTTCCAAAGATTAATATTTGAAGCGGATTCAACCATTTCGGCAATATGAGCACCACCTACACGCGAAGAAGTTTCCAGAAAATAGATTTTTCCATCTTCTTTGCATTTTATAAATTCGGTATGAGCCACTCCATTTTTTAAACCAAAGCCTTTTAGAACCGCTTCGTTTACTTTTTTTATTTCGGTATCATCTTCTGAATCATACAGAATATTAGAACTTCTAAAAACACCACCACCTTGCGAAATTTCCATTGGCGTAGCCAAATATTTAGAGGTTAGACTAAATAAAATTTTTCGATCAACAAGCAAACTGTCGCAATGGTAAACATCACCCGGTTTAAATTGTTCCAATAAATATTTGAATCGGTTATTCCCCATTTCGTTAATGTGAATCCACAAAGCCTCTTTGTCATAAACTTTAATAATTCCTGAAGAAGAAGCCTCAGAACGCGGTTTTAAAACCCAGGGAGGCGAAACCGTATCGGCATAAGTGTTGATGTCATGATCATTGAATAAAGAACAAAAAGCTGGAATTGGAATTCCGCAACTTTTGGCTCTCATACGCATTGCTAATTTATCTCTAAAATAACGCCCCGTAGTTTGCCCCATACCGTCAATACGAAGGTTTTCTCTCAGGTAAGTCGCTTTTTCAACATCAAAATCGTCCAGAGCTACAATTGCATCAACCGTATTTGATTTCATCAAATTGCCTACTCCTAATAGTAAATGCTCTAAATTCCATTCAGTATCCGAACCTTGCATATAGAAAATTTCGTCTATATACTCATGAGGCCAAGGTTTATCTCTTAGTTTTTCACTAGTTACGAGATATACCGTATTGCCTAGTTTTTTTAACTGAATTAAAAAATCAGTTCCTTTAAAATAATTTGAAATACAAACGAAGCTTTTAGCATTTTCCATAAAGTCATAAATTTTCTATGAATTTAGTTAATAAATGCACACCATAAGCAGTTGCATGTTTACTTTTTGCAAATTCATCATCACCAAAGGCTACACCAGCAATATCCAGGTGCGCCCAGGCAGTATGTTCCTTGGTAAAAAACTCTAAAAACTTAGCTGCACTAATGGCTCCAGCTACTGGTTTTCCACTGAAATTCTTAACATCGGCAATATCACTTTCGATATCCTTTTTATAAGAATCCCATAACGGTAAAGGCCATAAAAGTTCACCGATAGATTCTCCTGCTTCTTGCATTTTTTTAGAAATAGCATTGTTATTGGTAAACAAAGCACCGCATTCGTACCCAAAAGTAGCGACACTACTTCCTGTAAGTGTGGCAATATCTACAATATATTCGGGATTAAAATTCTTAATTAAATACGATAATCCATCAGCTAAAACCAAACGCCCTTCGGCATCGGTATCAATAATTTCAATGGTATTTCCGCTATAACTATGAATGACATCACTAGGCAAAAATGACTTGCTGTCTACCGAATTTTCGGCACAAGGAACAATCGCAGTAACTTTTACGGGCAATTGTAAATCGGCGATTAATTGCATCGCTCCAAAAACAGCAGCTCCACCAGCCATATCACATTTCATGTGAACCATTCCTGCGGTCTTGATATTCAATCCGCCAGTATCAAAGGTGATTCCTTTTCCAACTAAACCAACATGTTTTAAATTTGGAACAGCGTCTTTAGGACTGTAATTCATAATTACAAATTGAGCTTCATTTTCGCTGCCTTTTCCAACGGCTACAAAAGCTCCTAAATTTTCTTTTTTGGCAGCTTCTAATCCTAGAATTTTTACATCAAAACCATATTGATTTCCTTTTTCTTGCGCCCATTGCGCCAAATATTTTGGAGTAACCGTATTGGGTGGTAAATCAACCAGTGCAAAAGTTTCCAGTTGTGCTCGCGCAATTTTTATAGCCTTACTAATTGATGCCGAATAATCTTTTCCAGAAGAATTTTTAAGTTCAAACTCCGCATTTAAAAACGGATGTGTTTCTTTCTTTTTATAATGTCCTAGATTATAGGTTCCTAAATACAATCCCGAAATAGCAGCTTCTACATGTTCCTCAGTAAAAACTTCTGGTAAAAACAAAGACACATTTTTGGTAAATGTGTCTTTTTCTTTAAATGTAATTCTCCTGAATATTGTTTTTAACGATTTGTAATCTGTCGTTTTTCCTAATCCAATAAAAATATAGATTGTGTTGTTTTTTTCGGCTTTATAATGGGTGTCTTTTTTTCCTGAAAAGATTATTGAAGCTATTTCTAAGCCGTCGAATTGGATAGGAGTCAAATTCTTAGCAGCCGTTTCAAAAACGGGAATTAAAACTGTTCCCGAAAAATTATCTGAACTATCAATCTTTATTGTTTTCATCTAATTATTTTATTTAGTGTTAAAAAAGAGCCATTCTATTGCCTTAGGAAATTCGTCACTCCAATAGGTTTCGTTATGTTTTCCTAACTTATTGATGCTTAAATTAATTTTCATTTTATCATCAACAAATTCACTTTCAAGCATTCTATTCCTAAAAGTTTCCACATGCTCAATCATGGTTTCACTTTCATCGCCTCCAGCATACAAATAGATTTTTGTTACTTCGGAATTGTCATAAGTTTTCAACTCCATTTTAGGAACAACCCAAAGTGAAGGCGAAAAAATCATTAATTTTCCAAAAACCTCAGGATGCCTCAAACCAGAAAAAATACTGATTAAACCACCCATTGAACTTCCTCCTATTCCAGTGAATGCTCTTTCAGTTTTGGTTCGAAAGTGACTATCAACATAAGGTTTTAGTGTTTCTACCAAAAATTTAATGTACTTTTTACCTTGTCCTTTTCCTAAAATTGTTTTGCCTACATTGTATTCTTTTAATCGATCTTCTTCGGCATGTTCCACTGCAATAACGATAATCTTCCCCACTTTATACTCCGACATTACCGCAAGTTTTTTATCAATTTGCCAATTGCCATATCCTGAATTTTCATTAAATAAATTCTGAGCATCCTGCAAATACATTACAGGATAACTTTCGTTAGAATAATCGTAATCATGTGGTAAAAGTGCCCAAACTTTGCGTGTTGTATTCAATTGCGGAATTTCAAATTCATCCGAAATCAATTGGATTTGAGGTAAAAAATTAGGTTTAAAAGGCATCCAATTTCTTCTCCAGCGGAATACATGTTCTTTCTGAATACCGGTATGTTTAGTTGTAGAACGATTCTCTGTTCGCTCTTCATTTGCATCAATTTCAACCGCACTCCAATCTCCTTTTGTAAATTTATACAAAACGGTTTCAGGCAATACGAAATCATGAGTGAATTTAAAATGATACAAGCCTGGACCTACTTTTTCCATCACAAACTCTTTGTCCTGAGTACGCCATTCATTGAAGTTCCCAGAAATATAAACTGGACGAGAATCATCCTCGTCAGTAGTTAATATGATATGTAATCCTGTTTCTATTTTAGTAGTGATTAAGTCTTCTGAAAAATGAGTTTTATCAAAAATCATAAGTTGTTGTGTAATAATTAATTTCTTTGGTAAATATAGCGGATTGGATTTTTGTGGAAAAATAAAAACGAGTTTATAAGGTGGTTTTCACACTTATAAACTCGTTTTTGATATAAATTAACAGAAAATATTTAGGTTATTTCTGGCGACTTTTTAAAACATTAATTACATCATCCATTTTGTATCCTTTGGCTTGTAATAAAATCAAATAATGGAATAATAAATCGGCACTTTCACTCAAGAATAATTCATCGTTAGCATCTTTAGCTTCAATGACTACTTCTACTGCTTCTTCACCTACTTTTTGAGCAATTTTGTTGATTCCTTTTGCAAAAAGAGAAGCCACATAACTTTGTTCTGAATCGGCATTTTCTCTTCTTGATTGAATAGTTTTTTCTAATTCGGAAATAAATCCATAACTACTGTCATTTGGAGTTTGCCAACAAGTATCAGCACCAGTATGACATGTTGGCCCAACAGGCTCTGCTTGAATCAATAAAGTATCTTCATCACAATCATTTTTAATATCAACCAAGTTTAAAAAATGACCACTTTCTTCTCCTTTAGTCCAAAGACGTTGCTTAGAACGGCTGTAAAAAGTCACTTTTCCTGTTTCAATTGTTTTTTGATAAGCCTCGGCATTCATATAACCTAACATCAAAACATTTTTGGTTTCACTGTCTTGAATAATTGCAGGAATTAATCCGTGTGCTAATCTTGAAAAATCTATTTCCATATTTTTTATTTTTTTAGTTGGAAGATGGGAGTTGGAAGATGGGAGACTAAATCCCAATTTTAACTTCAAACTTCCTACTTCACGCTTCTAACTTCTATATTATTATTTTTTAATTCGTTTTTCAAAGTTTTGATTTCAATTTCCTTGAAATGAAAAACACTTGCTGCCAATGCTGCATCGGCTTTTCCTTTGGTAAAACTATCCACAAAATGCTGAATGTTTCCAGCTCCTCCAGAAGCAATAATAGGAATATTGACTAAACTAGATAATTTAGCCAAAGCTTCATTCGCAAATCCGTTTTTAGTTCCATCATTATCCATTGATGTAAAAAGGATTTCTCCTGCACCTCTTTGTTCTACTTCTTGTGCCCAGTCAAAAAGATTCAATTCCGTAGGCACTTTTCCACCTACTAAATGAACGATCCATTGTCCATCAATTTGTTTGGCATCAATAGCCACAACCACACATTGACTTCCAAATTTCTGAGCCAAATCGTTAATCAACTGCGGATTTTTTACTGCTGATGAATTAATCGAAACTTTGTCGGCTCCATTTTGCAACAGCACTTCTACATCCGAAACTGCCGAAATTCCTCCACCTACCGTAAACGGAATATTGATAGTTGCAGCTACTTTTCGAACCAAATCAACCAGAGTTCGTCTTCTTTCCTCAGTTGCCGAAATATCTAAAAACACCAATTCATCCGCACCTTCATCCGAATAAATTTTAGCTAATTCCACCGGATCTCCTGCATCACGCAAATCTACGAAATTAACACCTTTTACGGTTCTTCCGTTTTTAATATCG
>NCET01000540.1 GCA_002280815.1 Flavobacteriales bacterium 32-34-25
TCTACCCGTAATCAAAGACGAAAAATACTTTGGTTTCATCTCAAAATCAGAAGCATTAGAAGCCTATCGTGCCAAATTGAAATCGATGACTATTGAATAAAAATTTCGCAGAGACCCGCAGAGATTACACGGAGATACACAGAATTTTTCTTGAAATCCCAACAAATATTTTGAATCAACATAGCAAATTGCTACAAATAGCTCTTTTAGCAAAAATTCTCTGAGATACTCTGTGTTAACTTTGCGAATCTCTGCGAAACAAATAGTAACTTTGCTTCCTACTATTCGGAATTTGCAAAAAAATATGTTAGACAAAGACAATACTATTGAGGTTTTAGGCGCTAGAGTTCACAATCTAAAAAATATAGACATTTCGATTCCGAGGGAAAAACTGGTAGTTATTACTGGGCTTTCTGGCTCTGGAAAATCTTCCTTAGCATTCGACACAATTTATGCCGAAGGGCAACGTCGTTATGTAGAAACTTTTTCGGCTTATGCCCGACAGTTTTTAGGCGGTTTAGAGCGTCCTGATGTGGATAAAATTGACGGACTTTCGCCTGTTATTGCTATCGAACAAAAAACAACCAGTAAAAGTCCGCGTTCTACCGTGGGAACCATCACCGAAATTTATGATTTCCTTCGTTTGCTTTATGCCCGTGGTGCTGATGCCTACAGCTACAATACGGGAGAAAAGATGGTTTCTTATTCAGACGAGCAAATCAAAGAGCTGATTATACAAGATTTCACAAACAAGCGCATCAATATTCTTGCACCGGTAATTAGAGCCAGAAAAGGACATTATGGTGAATTGTTCCAGCAAATAACCAAACAAGGTTTTCTAAAAGTACGTGTCAATGGAGACATTCTGGATATTACGCCCGGAATGAAATTAGATCGTTACAAAACCCACGATATCGAAATTGTCATAGACCGTATCGTAGTTGACTCTTCACCTGACAATGAAAAACGATTATCTGAAAGTATTAATACTACTATGCATCATGGCGAAAATGTATTGATGATTTTAGACCAGGATTCGAATGAAGTACGTTATTTCAGCAGAAATTTAATGTGTCCTTCGACTGGGATTTCTTACCAAAATCCGGAGCCGAATTTATTCTCGTTCAACTCTCCAAAAGGCGCTTGCGAACATTGTAACGGATTGGGAACGGTCAACGAAATCAATGTTAAAAAAATTATTCCGAATCCTAAATTATCTATAAAAGCTGGTGGTTTTGCGCCTTTGGGCGAATACAAATCG
>NCET01000541.1 GCA_002280815.1 Flavobacteriales bacterium 32-34-25
TAATTTTCCTTTTTTATCCAATTTTCCGTCTAAATCGATACTGGCTCTATAAAAGTCAAAACTTCCGCCCATTATTGAAGCTTCGCCTTTAGTAATACCTGTTGGTTTTTTAGTTACTACATTGTATAAACCACTTGGATCTCCACTCGAAAGCATAAATCCGGCAGGGCCTTTTACAAATTCTATATGATCTACAAAACTCATGTCTTCCGTAAGTGGTCCCCAAAAAGAAGATACTACGTTGAAACCATTTCTAAAAGCTTGTATTTGCGAGCCACGCATTGTAATATTGGTATACAAATCGCCCCAGTGTTCTAAACGAACAGCACTACTTACATTTCGAATCACACCATCGCTCATGCTGGTAATTTGTTGGTCTTTTAAGGTTTGACCACTGATAATTTGAATGTTTTGCGGAATTTCTAAAACAGGAGTATTCAAACGCAAGGATAGGGAAGGATTGTTTTGTTTGTATTTGCTTTTTTTAACAATTACTTCATTCAATTCTTCTTTGTTCTCATTTAGTTTGAAGTTTTTAGTAAGAGTCTGATTTGCATTTATCGTGATCGTTTCGGTAATTGCTTTAACACCTATTCCATTAATGCTTAAAACATACTGACCAGGCTTAATATTTTTAAATTCATATTGCCCATTAAAATTAGTTATGGTATTGTATTTTGTGTTTTTTAAAGCCACTGCTATGCTTTCGGCAGGAGTATTATCACTCAGTATAATTTTTCCAGTAATTTTTCCCAAACTTTGACTCATCATATTTAGGGTAAGCAAAAAAAGGATTGCGGATAAAATTCGCTGTTGGTACGTTATCTTCATTTGTTTCTTATTTATAATTATTCTGCAAAAGTATATCCTAAAATTTTCTTAAACAAATTATTTTTATTTATTCTAAATAAGTTTTAATTAGTTGTTTTATAATGAAGGTTTTAAAAGTGTGTTAGCATTAAAAAAAGAAGAAGTTCAAAATAGAGAATGATAAATTGAGTGTTAAAAGAAAATAATGCTTTTACTGTTTTTGTTAATTGATTAGTAGAGATTGTATTCTAATTATTTTTTCAGATGAGCTCCTGAACAAAGAAGAATGAGCTTCTAAATAAAGTTTAGCTAAAAGTTAATTGTTAATTTTGTTAGATTATAATCTCCATCAGAATAGTAAATATGACACCGGAACCAACAGATAAGTTAAAAACCATAAGTTATTCAGGCATATTTTTGTCTTGCTATTCTGATTATAGCGAAAA
>NCET01000181.1:0-5663 GCA_002280815.1 Flavobacteriales bacterium 32-34-25
TTCACTTGTAAAAGTTTGACCTATATAATTCATCATAGGTTTTTTAACCAGTCCATTTTCAATAGTTGAAAATGTATTGATTTCAAAGTCTAATGCTTTGTCTAAATTAGCTAAGCTTTTTTCGTAGATAGATCCAATAATACGATCAGCTCCACCATTTAAAGCAGAGTAAATTTTGAAGAAAAAGCTCATTTTTCCTTTTGATCTCCAGATTACTTTTGTCCCACCAATTGTATCTTTAAAATGCCAGGAAACTCTTGAAGATGTTCCTTCAAACTCCATAGTTTGTGCAATACTATCGTTTTCTTTTATGGCAATGGTACGCATTTCTCCATTTCCTTCTTTGCCTTCCCAAGAGTAGGAAGCCCCTTTTCCAATAGTATTTTGAGAATAATTTAGTTTTATTTCAGGATCTTCAGCAGTCCAAGAGCCAAAATCGCTCCAGTTTCTATAATCATTTACATAATTATAAACCGATGTTTTAGGAGAATTAATAATCTTACTTCTTTCTACAAGGAAATCTCCTTTTTGAGTAGCTATAAATATGGATAGCGCAACTAAACTAAGTAGTAATAAAAGGAAGATATATTTTAAAATTCTCATAATTTATTGATTATTTTCTGTTGTAAAGTTAGAAATTTTATCAATATGCAAGGCTATGAGGGCAAAAATTATAAAAGTTGTTGTTTAATTCTATAAACTAATCAAAAACCTTGAATATTCCTGAATTTTGTTTGCTTTCTAGTGAAGCTAAATAACAACTGACAATCCCTTTTTTAGGAGTTAATTTTCTGATTGTTTGTTTGTTATGTTTTTTAATGTTTTAAAAATATTTTTATAACAAATAATAGTCCAATGAAAATAAAGAAACCAATCAAGATTTTATAATTTCCTTTATAAAAAACTTTGTGCGTTCTAATGTCTTTTCGATAAGAAAAAATCATAGTAATAACAAAAACGATTATAAAACAGAGCGAAAATAGTAATTGGCCTTGACTAAACATAATTGAAAAAATTTATTGCAAAAATAGGCAAATGTTTAAGATTAGTTGCTAATTTGCATTTCATTTAATCAATAATAATTATGCAAAAGCAAATCAACTCCGTTAAAGAATTTCATACAGCATTCGGTATAGGACATAGCGAAACACCTATTGCCGATTTGGGAGAAACTAAAAATACACTGCGTTACCATTTAATGAAAGAGGAAAACGAAGAATATCTGGAAGCAGTTCAAAATAATGATTTAGTCGAAATTGCCGATGCGCTAGGAGATATGATGTACATTTTATGCGGAACCATAATTGAACACGGACTTCAGGATAAAATAGAAGCTGTTTTTGACGAAATTCAAAGAAGTAACATGAGTAAGTTGGGTGAAGAAGGTCAACCTATTTATCGTGAAGATGGAAAAGTGATGAAAGGACCTAAATATTTTAAACCTGATTTTTCTAAAATATTAGCTGAGATTTAATTAACTGATGATAAAAAAGAAAGGCGATTTTCAATTTTGAAAATCGCCTTTTTAATTATCTTAAAATAAGAAAATTATATTTTTACTGTCCAACCAAATGGGTCTTCAGCTAATTTATGTTGGATATTTGTTAATTTCTCTTTCAATTGTAATGCAATTGAATTTTCAATTTTTGGCAATTCAAAATATTCTTCTTTGTATGCAAATCCTTTTATAGGACTTACAACAGCAGCAGTTCCAGCTCCGAAAATTTCTTTCAAGCTACCATTTTTAATTCCTTCAATTAATTCAGAAACAAGTACTGGACGTTCTTCGATGGCAATTCCTTCTCTTTTTGCCATATCAATAAGACTTTTTCTGGTAACACCATCTAAAATTCTTTCGCTTGTAGGAGCTGTTACTAGAGTATCATTGATTCTAAAAAACACATTCATTGTTCCAGCCTCTTCTAACTTAGTATGCGTAGCATCATCAGTCCAGATAATTTGTTGGAAACCTTCTTTGTTAGCTAAACTAGTAGGATAGAATTGACCCGCATAGTTTCCGGCTGTTTTAGCAGCACCAATACCACCATTTGCAGCTCTACTGTAATGCTCAGCAATAAGTACCTTAACTTCTCCTGAATAATAAGCTTTTGCAGGAGATAAGATAATCATGAATTTGTATTCCTCAGATGGATTAGCAACAACTCCAAAACCTGTTGCAATCATAAAAGGACGAATATATAGCGTATTTCCTAAACCTTTTTTAATCCAGGCTTCGTCTAATTTTAATAATTGGTTAAGTCCTTCATTAAATAATGATTCTGGAACTTCAGGCATTGCCATTCTTACAGCTGAACTGTTAAAACGTTTGATATTTTCATCAGGTCTAAAAAGCCAAATAGCATCATTATCATCTTTGTAGGCTTTCATACCTTCAAAAATAGCTTGTCCGTAATGAAAAACTCTAGATGACGGATCCATCATAAATGGAGCATAAGGCTTGATGGTTGGGTTTTGCCATTCTCCGTTTTTAAAATCACATTCAAATAAATGATCAGTAAAGACAGAACCAAAATTTATGTTATCAAAATCTACTTCGTTAATTTTTGTATTAGGTGCTTTTATAATTTCAATTTTGTTGGCTTGAGTTGTACTCATAATAATATGTTTTTTTATTTTTTTGAATGTATAAATGAAGCTTAAGTGTAAAATTTCACTTTATGATGAACTAAACTTTGATTCGTGCAAAATTAAATAAAAAAGGACAAAAAACTTGCCAAAACTTTAATAATTGTTACTATTGAATAGGATTTTCATATATTCAAAAAAAAACTAAAAAAAAGACAATCATTTCTATGAAATATGCAATAAATCAAAGTTTTTTAGGGTTTTGTATGCTGTTTTTTGAGTAATTTTGGTTACTGATTGATGAGGATTCGATAAAAAATTAAGAAAAATTGAAAAGAGAAATTATACAAACCCAAGATGGTTCTACCACGATTCACTTGGAAGAATGGAATGAGAGTTATCATTCTAAACATGGAGCCATTCAGGAAGCCAAACATGTTTTTATAAAAAACGGACTTTCGTTATTTAAAAGTAAAAATATTTCTATTCTCGAAATAGGATTTGGAACTGGATTGAATGCTTTTATTAGTTTTTTAGAATCTAAGTCATTCGAACAAAATATTGATTATGTAGGAGTGGAGGCCTATCCAGTTGCTCCGGAGGAAATTCTATCAATGAATTATGTTGACGAATTGAATGCTCAAAGTCAATTGGAAATATTTGAGAAAATGCATAAATCCAATTGGAACGAAAAAGTAATATTAAGTGATTCTTTTTCGTTAACTAAAAGGCAACAATTTTTTCAGGATATTGATGATGTGGCGCAATTTGATTTGATTTATTTTGATGCTTTTGGTTACAGAGTGCAACCCGAATTGTGGAGTACCGAAATTTTTAAAAAAATGTATGATGCTCTAAAGGAAAATGGAGTTTTAGTAACCTACGCAGCGCGAGGAGTTGTAAAACGAAGCATGATAGAAGTAGGGTTTAGGGTCGAAAAATTAGCTGGTCCTCCAGGTAAAAGAGAAATGTTTCGGGCTTTTAAATAAAATTTAAGGAAAACTTTATTTTTCTAGTTTTATGATATAATAATAATTAAAAAATAGCGTTAAAATATGAAATGTATTCTCAAAATTATTATTTTTACAAAGCCTTAAATTGATGTTTAACCTTTAAAAAACGTTTATCTATTATGTCAAAAATCATGTTTGATTATACAAAATCGATATTAGAAAGAGTAAGTTTTGACCCTGTACTTTTTAGTAAGGAATTAGAAAAAGCCGTAAAAGCGCTCTTGCCTTATGAATTAGAGCAGTTGAGAGAATGGCTAACTTCTTTTATAATAGAGAAACCAGAGTTAAAACCATCATTGTTGATTGTCAATATTTAAATAAAAAAGGAATCGTTTTCGATTCCTTTTTTTTATGTATTACTGTTTCTATTTGATGTGTTTTTGGATTTATGTTTTCTGAGTCGTTTTGGATAAGTTAAATAATTCAGAAAATTTAACAAATTATTTTTGGTCGTATTTTATGTGTTTTTTAACTACATACCGCTTGTAAGTTAGCTGCGGTATTTTGTAAATTACAACATCAAAAAATGATAACTTTTAAAAACATTTGTTATGCCAAGAATGATATATGATTATACAAAGTCGATACTTGAAAGAGTTAGCTTTGCTCCAGATTTATTTGTAAAAGAACTTAAAAAAGCGGTTAGAAATTTATTGCCACACGAAATGGATCATCTTAGAAACTGGCTTTCTTATTACACTAAAGAAAAGCCAGAATTAAAAGATTGTCTTTTTGTATTGGAAAGAAATTAATTAGTATAGAGTCAAGATGGTAAAAAAATCTTGACTCTATTTTTTTTGAAGCGGACTTATTATTTGAACATTTTGAAAAACAATTGCTCCTTTAATTACTCCGGCTATGGTGCTTCTTAATGCTTCAATAATTTGAATTTTTAATTCGCTTTTTGGAAAAATCAAACTCACTTCTCTGGCGGGTTTTGGTTCTACAAAATGGCGTAATTTAAGTTTGTCCGATTCCTTCAAATCTAAAGTGTGTAAATAAGGTAATAGTGTTGTTCCTAAACCTTCGTCGGCAAGTTTTATGAGGGTTTCAAAGCTTCCACTTTCTATTTGAAAATGGCTGTCTTCATTTCGAGTATTGTTTTTACAAAGATTTAATATTCCGTCTCTAAAACAATGTCCGTCTTGTAATAAGAGAATTTCGTCAATGTTTAAATCGCTAATTTCAATTTCCTTTTTTTGAAAATTTTGGTGGTTTTCTGGAATATAAGCTACAAAAGGCTCAAAATACAACACAATTTCTTTGATTTTTTCCTCCATTAAAGGAGTTGCAGCAATAGCAGCATCAAGATGTCCGTTGTTGAGTTTTGTAATAATTTCTTCGGTATTTAACTCTTCGATAATGAGTTTTACTTTTGGATGTTTCTTTATAAAATTATTTAAAAACATGGGTAATAGAGTAGGCATAATGGTTGGAATGATACCTAATCTAAATTCGCCACCAATAAACCCTTTTTGTTGTTCTACAATATCTTGAATTCTATCGGCTTCGTTGACAATATTTTTGGCTTGGTTGACTATTTTTTGACCAATATCAGTTAGTTGAATTGGCTTTTTAGTTCTATCAAAGATTTGAATGTTTAATTCTTCTTCAATTTTTTGGATTTGCATGCTCAAGGTAGGTTGAGTTACAAAACATTTTTCGGCAGCTAACGTAAAATTTTTATGTTCGGCTACAGCAAGGACATATTTAAGTTGAGTAATTGTCATAAATAGAGGTTTTTGATACAAATATAAAAACAATCAATTTAATTTATAGTTATAAATATTGTTTATTGATGTTTTTAAAGAAGAAATAAAGTATGCTGGAGTTTTTATTTTTGGTTTAATGAGAGTTGGTAATTTTAAGAGATTAATTTCAAGGTGATTATTAAAATAGTAAAGAGTCTAATAAAAAAGCATTGTGATTAGTATATGCTTGATTAGAAGAGTAATTGTTGAATTTTTTAAAAAATATATTGAACTTTATGAGTTAAAGTGTTGTTTTTGTTGCTTTTTTATGAATGTTAATTTTTTTAAAAAAACGTCTATTTTTATGTAATTT
>NCET01000181.1:5701-8837 GCA_002280815.1 Flavobacteriales bacterium 32-34-25
GTCTATTTTTATGTAATTTATATTTTTTTAGGTTTATTTTTGTTTCAATGAAATTAGTAGCACGTTTTTTTTTATTTCTTTTCGTAGCTTTTTTATCTACGCCCACCATTATAAGGCTGATAGAAAAGTCTACTGATACTGCTGTGTTTTTTAGTGTATCAGAAGAGGAACATGCTAAAAAAGAGGTTAAAAATATAATTTGTATTGAAGCTATAACTTCAACTTTTGAATTAAAAAGAACTACAGATGGCAGTTTAATTCTTTCTAAAAATTTATCAAAACACGATAATATTTCTAGAAAAATATTTTCTCCACCGCCCAATATGGTGTAATATAATCTAAATGACTTTTTAGAAATTTTGACCGCATTTTTCACAATACAGTCAAGATTTACACGTAATTAATTGTAGTATTATGACAAAAAAAATTAATCTTTTTGCCAATCTTAAATCTGATTTTGCATCAGGTTTAGTGGTTTTCTTGGTGGCTTTGCCATTGTGTTTAGGGATTGCAATGGCTTCTGGTGCACCCTTGTTTTCAGGTATTATTTCAGGTATTATTGGAGGTATTGTAGTTGGTTATTTAAGCCAATCTCACATTAGTGTCTCTGGGCCAGCTGCGGGTTTAACAGCAATTGTTCTAACCGCAATATCTGATTTGGGAGCTTTTGATATCTTTTTATCAGCAGTTTTTATTGCAGGCGTATTTCAATTAATTTTAGGTTTTGTTAGAGCTGGTAGTATATCAAATTATTTTCCAACCAACGTTATCGAAGGAATGCTTGCAGGTATTGGAATTATCATCATTTTAAAACAATTACCTCACGCTTTTGGTTACGATTCGGATTTTGAAGGTGATGAAGCTTTTTTTCAAATAGATGGGAACAATACTTTTTCGTCATTATTTAAGATTCTAAATCATTTTCAGCTAGGAGCTATAATTGTAACTTTAGTCTCTTTAGTAATACTTATTTCTTGGGATAAAGTTCCTTTTTTAAAGAAAATAAAATTAGTTCCAGGAGCTTTGATAGCGGTAATCTTTGGAATTCTTATTAATGAGATTTTCATTCAAACAGGAAGTTCATTAGCAATTGCTAGTAATCATTTAGTATCATTACCTGTTCCTAATTCATTTGATGAATTAAAATCCATTGTTGTGACTCCAAATTTTTCAGGATTTACAAACCCAGCTGTTTGGACAGTGGGGGTAACGATAGCTATTGTAGCTTCAATTGAAACTTTGTTGTGTATTGAAGCCTCTGATAGATTAGATGTTCAAAAAAGATACACAAATACTAACGTAGAGCTTAAAGCACAAGGGATTGGGAATATTGTAAGTTCGCTTTTAGGTGGTTTACCTATGACATCTGTTGTGGTTCGTTCTTCGGCAAATTCTAATGCAGGAGCTAAGTCTAAAATGTCTACCATTATTCACGGTGTATTGTTGTTATTGAGTGTGTTGATTATTCCAGTGGTTTTAAATAAAATTCCATTAGCAACATTGGCAACCATTTTAATATTAGTAGGTTATAAATTAGCAAAGCCTTCTACAATTAAGCATTTTTGGGAGAAAGGTAAATACCAGTTTGTTCCTTTTATAGCAACAATGATTGCTGTAGTGGCTACCGATTTGCTAAAAGGTGTAATGCTAGGGATTATTATAAGTATTATTTTTGTTTTAAAAGGAAATTTAAAAAGAGCCTATACTTTCAAAAAAGAGGAATATGTTGATGGCGATATCATTCATATTGATTTAGCACAAGAAGTTTCTTTTTTAAACAAAGCAGCTATTAAAAGTACTTTAAAGTCAATTCCTGAGAACTCTAATGTAGTTATCACTGCTCATGATACAGTATATATTGCTCACGATATTTTAGATTTAATCAAAGAATTTAAACAAACTAGAGCCGTAGATGAAAATATCAAGGTTAAATTGAAAGGTTTCAAAAAAGCATATCAGTTAGAAAACACTGATGAAGTACCTAATCATGTAACTATAGAACATTATTATGATGTTGCTAAACGTGTAATGGTTAAAAAAGAAAATTTTAAAGAATAAAATAACGTTAAACATATTAAATTTAAAAAGATGGTTGATTTTTATAAAAAAATATTAGAAAACAATAAAGAATGGGTTGTAAAATCATTAGAAAAAGATCCTAATTATTTTGCAGATTTAGCCAAAGGACAAACACCACCATTGTTGTGGATAGGATGTTCAGATAGTCGTGTTCCTGCAAATGAAATTATTGGAGCTAAACCAGGAGAAGTTTTTGTTCACAGAAACATAGCTAATATGGTTGTGCATTCTGATATGAATATGTTAAGTGTACTTGATTATGCAGTTAATGTATTAAAAGTAAAACATGTAATTGTTTGCGGACATTATGGTTGTGGTGGTATCAAAGCAGCTATGGGAAACCAATCTATAGGAATTATTGACAACTGGATTAGACACATTAAAGATGTGTACCGTATGCACAATGTATATCTGGATTCTATAAAAGACGAAACAGAGCGTTTTAATGCTTTTGTTGAAATTAGTGCTAAAGAGCAAGTTTTTGACTTAGCTAAAACATCTATCGTACAAAATGCTTGGAAAAATGGACAGGATTTAACCTTACACGGTTGGGTTTATGGACTTAATTCAGGATTTGTAACTGATTTGAATGTAAATATTAGTTCAAACTCAGAGCTTGATGAAGTTTATCAATTGAATTTATAGTAAAAAAAATCGCCTCTAAAAGGCGATTTTTTTTATTCATTATCTAGATTTTCATTAAATGCTGATGGAAGTAAAGTAGGTATAAATTTAATCAAAATTGGAAGTAGCAAACTTCCTCCAGGAAGTAAAAAAATAGTTAAAGATGGTATGGTTTTACAAACATCTAATAGCTGTTTTTTTACTTTTTTCTTTTCTTTTTCACTCAGGTCTCTTCGGGTAGAATAAGCCAATAAAAGCATTAATTCTTTGCTTTGAATAATTTCTTTAACTAATCTGTTTTTGTTACGGCTTATCAGTGTGATAACACTTTGTGTGGTTTGGTCGTAAAAATGTTTTACAGGATTAGAATAATTAAAATAAGGAATTTGTTTTTTATAAGTAGTTATGAAAACATCGGTGTTTTTAATGCTTT
>NCET01000182.1 GCA_002280815.1 Flavobacteriales bacterium 32-34-25
GACAAACTAGAACGTTGTACACCAATTTTATCGGCAAATGCAGAAGCGTTTATGCTGTAGTAATCCAGTATAAATTCGAGTCTTTTTATAAAATCGTCAGTGTTTACCATTGTAAAATGTAATTTAAATCAGGGTATTTACAAATGTAACTAAAACTGATTGAAATCAAAAATTTACAGTTGTAAATCGTTGTTAAATATCTATAATGTTTGATGTTTAGGTTCAATTGTTATTGGTTAAGTTATTGAAATAATAATGTTTATATGTGTTTTTAATAACGAGTGACATTTGTCAACTGTTTAGAGTTAAGATTGCTTAGGAAAGTTAGAAAAACTGTTTACAATATTAAAATATCAAAATAAAATTCAGTTTACAAATGTAAAAATAAAGATGTTTACTTTTGTAAATCAAATATAATAGATTATGAATTTAGAACAGTTGTTTCTTGACAACAAAGAAAAAACGATTGAAGGCAGGTATTTGACATTAGAGTCTATTGAGCCTATTTTGAAAAGAATGAATATCGATAATCAACTTTCGATTGTTGGAGAATCAGTTCAAGGAAGACCAATTTATAAATATGTAATTGGTACCGGAAAAACTAAAATTTATCTTTGGTCACAAATGCATGGTAACGAAAGTACCACTACAAAAGCATTATTTGACTTTTTGAATGTGTTGCATAATGGTTCGGATTTAGCTAAAGATTTGTTGGTTAATTTTACTTTTTGTTGTTTGCCAATGTTGAATCCTGATGGAGCGACTTTATATACTCGTGCAAATGCAAATGAAATTGATTTAAATAGAGATTCACAGGATCTTACACAACCAGAAAGCAAGGTTTTGAGAGCAGTTTTTGAAGAATTCAAACCTGATTTCTGTTATAATCTTCATGATCAACGTACTGTTTTTGGTGTTGCTGATACTGGAAAACCCGCAACTGTGTCGTTTTTAGCGCCTTCTTATAATGAAGAAAGAGAAATAAATGATTCCAGACAAAAAGCAATTAACCTAATTGCTGGAATGAATTCGGTTTTACAAGAGTTTATTCCGGGGCAAATAGGCCGATTTGATGATTCCTTTAATATCAATTGTATTGGAGATACGTTTCAGTATTTAGGCGTGCCAACTATTTTGTTTGAGGCTGGGCATTTTCCGGGAGATTATCAAAGGGAGATTACTAGAAAATATGTTTTCATGGCTTTGGTTTCAAGTTTTAAAATACTTAACGAAAACGTTATAGAAGTTAATAGAACAGAGGATTATTTGAATATTCCTCAAAATAAAGTCGTTTTTTATGATTTTATATACAAAAACATTAAAATAAATTATGACGGTAATGAAAAAATAACGAATTTTGCTGCACAGTATAAGGAAGAGTTGATTGATGGAAAGATTAATTTTAACGCTTATATTGCTAAAGTGGATGCATTAGAAGGTTTTTTTGGTCATGAAGTCTTTGATGCTCAGGGAGCTGTTTACGAAAATGACCAGGAAAATAGTCCGAAATTAGATCAAAAAGCAGATTTTTGTTTAGATAAAAAGCTTAAATTTGTTAATGGATTGATAAAAAAGTAATTTTTTGTACGACTTTATTGTTTTTATGTATATTTTTATGCTTTAAAATGATAATTAATAATATAATTAGAGAAATATGAGTAAGTTCCGTTTAGATGAAGTAGATCATCAGATATTAGACATGTTGATTGACAATACGAGAGTTCCGTTTACGGATATTGCTAAGAAATTATTAATTTCAGCAGGAACAGTACATGTTAGAGTTAAGAAAATGGAAGACGCTGGTATTATAATGGGATCCTCTTTGGTTCTTGATTATGATAAATTAGGCTATTCATTTATTGCTTACGTGGGTGTGTTCTTGAATAACACTTCTCAAACTAAGTTTGTTTTACAACGCATTAACGAAATTCCATTTGTTACTGTTGCTTCTGTAACTACAGGGAAATTTAATATTTTCTGTAAAATAAGAGCAAAAGACACTAAACACGCTAAGGATGTAATCTTTATGATTGATGATATTGATGGTGTTTACAGAACAGAAACAATGATTTCTCTTGAAGAAAGTATCAACGATAAAAAGCGTTTGATGCATACTATCTTCAAAAACATGTAATTAAAACTTGAACGGTTATAAAAAATACTACCTCAAGTTGACTCTTGGGGTTGTTTTTTTTCAAAAAGAACAATACCACATAATTAACTAAATAATTTAACATAATTTATGTATACGCTCCCTAAAATAGAACGTTTCAACCAAAACGTTCTCTCTAAATACAATATTTATAATAGCGTTTTCATTACTTTACCTTTTGACTCTATAGATAACACAGGTGCTTTATTACCTTTATTCACAGATGTTTGTGAGACAGGTTTTAAAAAAATGGAGACACCTAAAGAAATTTTCGAATTTTTCTCTAAGAAATATTTACACACTGATGTAGAGGAAGATAAAATTGATTTAATGTTCCGTTTTATTCAGTATATCGAACGTCAAATTGTGTTATTTGATGCTGTTGAAGATGCTGCTTTTCCTATTGTAAATAATATGGAAGGACGTGGTTCTTTAAGAGATATTAAGGAAAAAGCAGATGCTAGAGGGAAGAACGAAGAATTAATTGAATTTTTAGAAAATTTTAATGTAAGACCTGTTTTAACAGCGCATCCTACACAATTTTACCCTGGAGCAGTTTTAGGAATTATTAATGATTTGACTCAGGCAATTCGTGATAATAATTTACTTCAAATTAAGCAGCTTTTAGCTCAATTAGGAAAAACTCCATTTATAAAAAATGAGAAACCAAATCCTTTTGACGAAGCTGTAAGTTTAATTTGGTATCTGGAAAATGTATTCTATAACACTGCTGGTGATATGATGCATTATTTAGAAACAAATATTTCTGATGGAAATATTAAAAATCCTATTATCCAACTTGGTTTTTGGCCAGGAGGAGACAGAGATGGTAATCCATTTGTAACTACAGATATTACTTTAAAAGTTGCGGAACGTTTAAGAACTTCTATTTTAAAATGTTACTATTTTGAGATGAGAAACTTAAAAAGAAAGTTAACTTTCTCAGGTGTAGATGTTTTAGTTACGGAACTTGAAAATAAATTATACCGTTCTGTGTTTTATTCCAGAGGTGAAATTTACATCACTTTAGAGGAATTTAAATCACAATTAAATAAAATTAAGACTATTATTGTAGAGCAACATCAATCTTTATATGTTGATGAATTAGAAGCTTTATTGATTAAAATAAACTTATTTGGATTCCATTTTGCTACTTTAGATATTCGTCAAAACAGTAAAATTCACGATGCTGTATTTAAAGATGTTTTTGATTTTTATTTAGCCAATGGAAAAGATGTTTTTCCTAAAAACTACTATGAATTATCTGAAGCTGAAAAATGTAATATTTTAACAAGCGTTAAAGGTGATCTTATTGCTTCGGATTTCAAAAATGAAATGACTAAATCTACAATTGAGTCCATTCAGGCTATTAAGCAAATTCAGGAAAGCAATGGTGAGTTAGGAGCTAACCGTTATATTATCAGTAATAACGAAAACGCAGTGAATGTTTTAGAAACTTTTGCTTTGATTCGTTTAACGGACTGGGAACATCCTTCAGTTGATATTGTGCCTTTATTCGAATCAGTTGACGATTTGCAAAATGCTCATAATGTAATGGAGCAATTGTATACTAATCCAGTTTATGCGGCTCATTTGGCCGATAGAGGAATGAAGCAAACAATTATGCTTGGATTCTCTGATGGTACAAAAGACGGTGGTTATTTAATGGCTAACTGGAGTATTTATCAAGCAAAAGAAGCGCTTACTGCTATTTCCAGAAAATATGGTGTAAAAGTGATTTTCTTTGATGGACGTGGTGGACCACCAGCTCGTGGAGGAGGAAAGACACATAAATTCTATGCTTCTTTAGGACCAAATATTGAAAATAATGAGATTCAGGTAACAGTTCAAGGGCAAACTATTAGTTCTAATTTTGGAACTTTAGATTCTTGTCGTCATAACTTAGAGAATTTATTGAGTGCTGGGGTTACCAATCAGGTGTTTAATAAAGATTTGAATAAATTATCAGAAGAAGATAAAGGGGTTATGAACCAATTATCTGATTTAGGATATAAAAAATATTTAAGCTTTAAGAATCATGATAAATTCATTCCGTACTTAGAGAAAATGAGTACGTTGAAATATTATGCAAAAACTAACATTGGAAGTCGTCCTTCTAAAAGAAGTAAATCTGAAAAATTAGATTTTAAAGATTTAAGAGCAATTCCGTTTGTGGGTTCTTGGAGTCAATTAAAACAAAACGTTCCTGGGTTTTATGGTGTGGGAACTGCTTTGAAACATTTTGAGGATACAAATCAATGGGATAAGGTTCAGAATTTATATGACAGTTCTATGTTCTTTAAAACTTTGTTGGAGAACAGTATGATGTCATTGGCAAAATCATTCTTTCCATTAACAGCTTACATGAAAAAGGATCCTGAATTTGGAGAGTTTTGGCAAAATATCTACGATGAATTTTTGGAAACCAAAAGATTATTGTTGAAAATTGCTGGTCATAATGAACTGATGGAAAATTATCCTGACGGAAAAGCTTCAATTCAAATTAGAGAGCGTATTGTATTGCCGTTATTAACTATTCAACAATATGCTTTATTGAGAATCAACGAATTGAATAAAGAAAGTATTCCAAATGATAAATTAATCAAAGTATACGAGAAGATCGTTATGCGTTCTTTGTTTGGAAATACTAATGCAAGTAGAAACTCAGCTTAATATTCGATTATGAAGCAAACTGATATCCTGGAAAACGAATATTCCGTATTTAATGCTACTTATATAAAAGCTGCAGGAGATGGAGATTTATATGAAGACTTAGAAATAAGTCTTCATGATTTTATTCGATTTGTTCAGGATATTCCAATGGATAAATTTGATTATCGCTATGCCGAAGGCAAATGGACTATCAAAGAAATTATCCAGCATATTATTGATACCGAACGTGTTTTTGCTTATCGGGCTTTGCGAATTTCAAGAAATGACAAAACGCCATTACCGGGATTTGATGAAAATGATTATGTAGCGAATACCAATGCTAATAGTAGGCATTTACAAGGATTATTGACTGAGTTGTCAATTGTTCGTCAAAGTACTCTGGCTCTTTTTAAGAGTTTTTCAGATGAACAATTAAAAAGAATTGGAATTGCTTCCAATCATGAAATATCGGTGCGAGCCATTGGTTTTATCATCATTGGACATCAAAAACACCATCAAAAAGTTTTTCAGGAAAGATACCTATAAATTATTCAAAACAAGTGGACCAAATTTTCAACTTGTTTTCAAAAGACATCGTGTTAGCAGGACTTGTAGAAGGCATTACGTAATAAGTAATGCCTTTTATTTGCCCGAAATTTTTAATAAAATAACGGTGACTTTCTTTTCCGTTAAAGATGATTTTCTTGATATTTGGAAATTGGTTAAATAAACTTTCAAAATCATTTGGTTTGTGATTTTTAATGTGAATGTCTAAACTTCCTTTGCGTTCACAATTTTCCAAAACATCCCAAATTCCGATTTTATTAGTTTGTAATAGTTTTATTTT
>NCET01000542.1 GCA_002280815.1 Flavobacteriales bacterium 32-34-25
AATATTATAGAAAGGATTGTATCGCTAAATCGTAGCTTTTTAAACCAAAACCTAAGACAACTCCTTTTGCATTTCCTGAAATATAAGATTGGTGTCTGAAGCTTTCTCTCGAAAATGTATTTGAAATATGAACTTCAACCACTGGAGTTGTAATTCCTTTAACCGCATCGCCAATACCAACAGAAGTATGAGTGTAAGCACCAGCATTCAAGATAATCCCATCGTAAGAAAAACCAAATTCCTGAATTTTATCGATTAATTCTCCTTCAATATTACTTTGATAGTAGTTGAATTCTATCGAAGGGAATTTCTTTTTTATTTCTTCAAAATATTCTTCGAAAGTTAAACTTCCATAAATTTCAGGTTCGCGTTTTCCTAATAAGTTCAGGTTAGGACCGTTTATAATGCTAATTTTCATTTTATATCTTTTTGTAAAAATAAAAAACCGTCACGAATTATCGGGACGGTTTTTATTATATTTTCTAAGTTTTTTTTAGAACATAAGTCCTGCTGATACTTGGAATGTCGAATTTTTAATATCAGCATCTTTAGACGCTTCAGTTAACCCAAGGCCATAACGAGCTTGAATGAATAAATTTTTGGTAATGTTTAAACCTAAACCACCTACTGCAGCAAATTCAAAAGTTTCAGAATTTTTATAATCAAAATCATTTCTTTCACTCAATAAGAAAGAGGCTTGTGGTCCCACTTCTAAACTCAAACTTTTGCTTAAATAAAATTTAGCTAATACAGGAATGGATAAGTAACCCAATTCGTTTTTAAATTCTTCTGTTGCATTTTTATAAGAAGCACCTTGAGTAGAGTACAAAAGTTCAGGTTGAATGGCGAAACGGTCAAACAATTTAACTTCGGCTACTAAACCAGCATGATAACTTGTAATAGCATCAGTTGAGTCGTAATTTTCGCTATTTACAGTAATTTCTGTTCCATTTTGATTTGCGTAATTGATACCTCCTTTTACACCAAAACGAATAGACTGTGCTTGTAATACTGCTGTTAGGCTAAAAAGCATAATCGCAACTAAAATTGATTTTTTCATAAAATTGACTTTAAATGTTTATTAATAGATTTGAGATCACAAGGTATAACTAAACCGAAACAAAAATATTATATAATTACTTATTATTGTTGTATTTTTTTCATCTTTTTAAAACACTTTGAAAGTTAAAGACTATTAATTTTAAATTTTATTTTAACTCTGTAAATATCACTAAATTCA
>NCET01000543.1 GCA_002280815.1 Flavobacteriales bacterium 32-34-25
AATCAAAAAGTGATGCTCGATAGAGATTTAGCAACACTTTACGGTATTGAAACAAGAGTTTTAAAACAAGCCGTGAAAAGAAATATATCCAGATTTCCCAAAGATTTTATGTTCGAATTGTCTAAAGAAGAGTTTCAAAACTTGACATCACAAATTGTGACATCAAGTTGGGGCGGAACAAGAAAATTGCCTTCTGCTTTCACAGAACATGGAGTTCTAATGTTATCCAGCGTTTTGAATAGCGAAAAAGCGATTCAAACCAATATTCAAATTATGCGAATTTTTACCAAAGTAAGACAAATGCTTCTTGACACCACCGAAATGAAATTGGATATTGTTCAAATTCAGAAAAAACTGGAAAATCAAGGCAAGAATATTGAATTGGTTTTCTCTTATTTAGATGAGTTAACCGAGAAAAAAGAAGAAGGAAAACCAAGAACCAAAATTGGATATAAAAAATAGTTAATACGCTTTAGAATAACGCGGTTTTATAACTAATTGGGTAAATAAAAACCCCGTCATACAAAATAACGAAACCACTACATTAAAGCCGTGAAACTGTCTGTAAACTGTATAATTATAGTGGATTAAAGCGGTTTTAGAAGTTGAAAGTGAATTTTCCCGAATGCGATAATAAGCCAAACTTTCAGGAACAGCTTTTGCCCTTTTAATCTTTTTCAGAATTGTTAACCAATGCATCCAATCCTGGCGTTTTCGAATGTTAGAAATACTTATTTTTCCAAAATATTCCACATCATAAATCCCAGTTAAATTCCCCACATAATTACAAAAAAATAGTTGGCGATAGGATAAATTTCGTGGTGCTTCTACCCTTTTATGCAACAATTTTCCTTGTTCGTCTATGCAATCGTAAAACGAAAAAGTAAACGGTAATGCATTCGTCTGCATGAAATCAATTTGCTTTTCTAGCTTTTCAGGCTTCCACAAATCATCGGCATCCAGAAATGAAATATACTTTCCATTCGCTTTTTCCAAAGCAAAATTTCGCGCTACGCCTGTACCTGAATTTTTTTCTAACGGATAAAATTGAATCCTTTTATCCGTTAGAAATGAAGTTATTATCGTTTGGGTTTCATCAGTTGAGCCATCGTCAACCAATAGCATTTCCCAATTTTGATACGTTTGATTTTGGACAGAAATAATAGTATCTGAAATGTATTTCTCAGAATTGAATATTGGAATAATTACAGATACTAAAGGCTTTTCCATTTTACTTAAT